>JAVEVJ010000006.1:0-45082 GCA_034005105.1 Acholeplasmataceae bacterium
AGCTTTAAAATAACATCCATACAATCTACCTCACCTTATAGATATAAAAGAAAAACGCACAACCAAATTTGGTTATACGCTTGGTAACTCCTATGAGGTTAGCTGACGGGTTGAGACTTCCAAGTAGCCCCTTCTTAATTAAAAGAATTCACCCCAGTGTTTCCTGGTTCCCCCACTCATTAAGTGATTCGGAGATTGCATCATGAGCATTATATCATAGCTATTTCATGTAAACAAGTAGAGATGCTTAAAAAAGAATTATATGATGATAAATATAAAAAAAACCACAGATATCTGTGATTATTTGAGTATGGAGCGGGCGAGGGGAATCGGACCCCCATTTCATGCTTGGCAAGCACGTGTAATAACCATTATACGACGCCCACGACATCGTGCTTATTCATGATAACAAAATTTTAGTTTGATGTCAAGCATCCATCTATAAAATCTAGCAGTTTTTTATGTTAACATTCACATTAATTATGTAATCATGGAATATGCTCATTTTAAGCCTAAAATCAAGTATATTTATAGTATAATAGAAGTAACGAATTCATGGGAAGGGAGCAATGCAAATGACACTTTTAATGTCAAAACTCAAAGAAAATATATTTGCTATGCTACCCATTGTTTTTATCGTACTGTTCTTAGGCTTTACCTATGTTCCGATGGAGCCTGCTCAATGGATTCGTTTTTTAATTGGTGCTTTTCTAATCGTCATTGGTCTTTCATTGTTTTTAGTTGGTGTTGACCTAGCTATTACACCTTTAGGATCTTTAACTGGTGCAGAGATTACGAAGACAAATAAACTCATCTTTGTCTTGATTGCAGCTTTTGTTTTAGGTTTTGTGATATCCGTTGCTGAACCAGGATTACTCGTCTTTGCACAGCAGGTAGAAACAGTGACTGAAGGTGCGATTTCCTCAAGAGCTATTTTAATGACAGTTTCCATTGGACTTGCACTACTCGTTGTCCTTGGTTTTCTACGCATTATCTTTAATATACCTCTATTTAAAATACTTATTGTGCTTTATATCATCATCGGTATCATGGCACTGTTCTCATCACCTACATTTTTAGCCATTGCTTTTGATGCATCTGGAGCTACAACAGGTGTTCTTGCAGTTCCTTTTTTACTTGCACTCTCCATTGGGATTTCCAAACTCAAACGAGATACCAAATCATCTGAAAAGGACTCTTTTGGTCTTGTTGCAATCGCATCCGCAGGTGCGATTATGGGACTATTAATCTTAGGTTTTTTTGCCAAGGATCTTCAGTTTGCAGATTCACTTGAAACCGAGATTGAAACATCAAATCACATTATTCTTCCTTTCATTAAAACCTTACCTCTCGCTTTAGTTGATACATTGGTTGCCTTTTCACCGCTTCTAGGCATCTTCATTATCATGCAAATCTTTGGTTTTAAACTTAAAAATAGAGCACTCTTTCGTATGATTAAAGGTTTTATCTACTCACTTTTAGGATTGCTCATCTTCTTAGTAGGTGTCAATGCTGGATTTATGGAAATCGGTAATCTGATTGGTCGAACGTTAGCTCTACATGATCACAAGATTGTTCTCATTATCACCAGTTTCTTACTCGGACTCTTCACCATTATTGCAGAACCCGCTGTCTCTGTCCTTACCCATCAAATTGAAGACATTACTGCAGGTTATGTCAAAAGACCTCTCGTGTTATTTCCGCTATCTGTTGGTGTTGGGTTTGCGATTGTTATTTCGGTGATTAAGATTATGGTTCCAGGTATGCAGTTATGGCATATCTTATTACCCGGATATCTGTTATCACTTACGATGATGTTTTTTGTACCCAAACTATTTGTAGGTATCGCATTTGATGCAGGAGGTGTGGCCACTGGACCACTTACAGCAACCTTTACGCTTGCTTTTGTCCAAGGTGTCGCCAACGCAACGGATACTGCCAACCTAGTCACCGATGGTTTTGGCATGATTGCTCTGGTTGCATTAGCACCGATTATTACCCTACAAATCTTAGGTTTCGTTTATAAAATAAGAACGAGAAAGGCTGGTGTGTAACATGGAAAATGTCTCCATCTTAACCGATTATCAACTTCTTGTTGTCATCGTTAATTTTGGTGTTGGTAGCAAAGTTCTAAAGATTGCGAAAACACATGGTATTTCAGGTGGAACCATTATTTTAGGCAAAGGAACACACAAACAACCTCTCTTAGAATTTTTAGAGCTTGCAGAGACGAGAAAAGAAATCGTTATGATGATTGCACCGACTAAGTCGATCAATCCTGCTCTAGAAGGTTTAGAAGAGAAGTTAAAGTTACACAAACCCAATCATGGTATTGCTTTCGTCATACCGGTAGCAAAATTTATGGGTATGGGGCAATACGACAGAACGAGTAAATTAAGTGAAGGAGGAGATACAATGACATCCTATCAAGCAATCTTTACCATTGTCGATAAAGGCAGAGGGCAAGAAGTTGTTGATGCATCAACCCAAGCAGGTGCTAAGGGAGCAACCATTATTAATGCGAGAGGATCGGGTATCCACGAAACAAGTAGACTCTTTAATATGGAAGTTGAACCTGAAAAAGAAATGGTATTAATTTTAGCCAAACATGAAATCGTCCAAGATGTCATAGAGTCCATATCTGATCAATTAGAGATTGAAAAACCAGGAAACGGCATACTCTTTGTCCAAGAAGTTCATCAGACGAAAGGCATTAGATAATGCTCAAGCGTTTCAGATGGCTCTTGTGGCTTGCTTTTGCATTTGTCCTTGGCTTTATTTTCAGTTTTTTAGTCTATAACGGCTATTGGTATCGTTTGATTGACGGACTTAAAACGCTCAGATGGTATCACTTTTTCATGTGGTTAATCCTGACATTTCTGATCACACTCATCATCCATGAGTTGGGTCATCTCTTTGCCTTTGTTTTTCAAGGTGTCAAAATTAGAGCACTGTATCTCTATATGCTCATTGTGTACAAGACAAAAAAAGGATGGCGCATAAAATTAAAACCCAAACTTTGGTTTTTACTCGGAGGTTTTGTTGTTCCAGATCTAGATGATATAGTTTCAGATGAGAATTACGAATCGCTTGTTGCTAAATTTAGTCGTTCGCTTATCGCAGCACCTATTGTCACGATCATCTTATTAATCTTAACGATTCTTTTATTTCTTTTATCCATCGTTATTGGTTTTGGTTCATCATTTATTGGTCAATTAACCCTTTTTACATTTTATACGATCCTTTTATCGTCGCTCTATATTAAAAGCTTTAAACTGTCAAATCAGTCGTTTTACGGTGACTTTGTCGCGCATCAAAAGATGAAAAGTGATCCCGTTTTTCAAATCGTGCAGATTTCTCAGTATACGATGTTTTCACTCAATCCATCCAAAGAGACAGAAAACTATCTTTTTCAAAAGGTCAAGTCGGTTATTCTAAATGAAAAACTCAAATCAACGCTCTTTCATCAGGTTATTTTGATCAATTACATCGAAGATGTCTGTTTTCAAGGATTTGAAGATGATCCTTTGATCAGAGAAAAAATAATGAATTACCCTTTAGGTTCACTTTATCACAGTGAACAAGGTATTACCTTACTCTATGATATCGCCATTTATTATTACCATCTTGGATGGGTGGAAAAGAGTTATCAACTGATCAATAAGATTAAGACAAAGAGTAGCCAAAAGATTGATCAAAAGATGCGTGATTACTTGGAGAAGAAGCATTTACATATTCTTCATATCGCATATGATGATGCTTATCTATCCAATAAGGAACATTATGTCTTTAGGATGTCTAGTCTATTTGAAGATTTAATCGATTTTGATGAGATGATGAAAAGTATGCATCAACCTCTACCCTTTAGGGTATGGGAATCACCGGTTAACCTTGATGATGAAAATAAAAACGGCTCTAACTGAGCCGTTATCTTTTTCCTGGTGCCCCCAGTGAGAATCGAACTTACAATTCAGCCTTACCATGGCTGCGTTATACCATTTAACTATAGGGGCATCATCACTTAACGCAATATCAATTTTAACTAAAAGCGTGCAATAAGTCAATCATTAATCTCAAAATCCAAATGGAATCTTGAGATTGTTTCAAAAAATGAGATGAGGATTTATGGAAATGGATTCCTATGTTATAATAACATAGAGTGTTTCATGAGACACGCTCTATGAAGTAGCCATCGTTAGGCTATTTTATTTTGAGTCATGTTAAGAATACGGATGATTTGTGATATATTATTTTTGTGAGGATGTGTTTGTATCATGAAGATGATCTTCAGATTGGTTAAGCCTTATTGGCAAATGCTTGTGGTTTCGCTATCATTTAAGTCGATCGGTGCTTTAGCTGATCTCTTTTTACCATGGCTTATCGCTTATATGATTGATACAGAGATACCCAAATTAAAAGCAACCACAAATCCGAGTCTCTACTCGCTTTATTTGCTCGGGGGACTTATGGTTTTGATCGCCTTCTTAGGGCTTTATTTAAACGTTGCTGCTAATAGAAAAGCAGAGATGATTGCTGCTCTGTCGGTCAAAGAATTAAGACATGATCTTTTTGAAAAAATGGAAAGATTATCAGCCAATCAAGTGGATTTGCTCACACGACCATCCCTCATTGCAAGGATGACCACAGATACCTATAACATGTATAACGCGACCGCACGTATGCAACGCTTAGGCGTTAGAGCACCCGTGCTTCTTATCGGTGGTATTCTGATGTCACTCTTTTTGGATCCCATTTTGACACTCATTATGGTAGGTATGTTACCTCTTATCGTGATCATCGTTTATTTTTCATCTAGAAAAGGGGTTCCTCTCTATAAGAAGAGTCAGATCTATGTCGATCAACTCGTAAGAAAATTAAGGGAATATATTGCAGGAGCGAGAGTGGTTCGCGCACTATCCATGAGTGATCATGAGATCAAAATGTTTGATGAAGCCAATCAAAACACTGTTCAAGCTGAACTTAAAGCAAACATCACGATGGTTAAGATCAATCCGATGATGCACGCTGTCATGAATATCGGTTTAGTTCTTGTCTTAATTGCCGGTGCTTATCGCCTAAACGAGGGACAGACAAAAATTGGGCAAATCATGGCTTTTGTCACCTATTTTACGATCATCTTGAATGCGATGATGTCCATCACACGTATTTTTGTCTTAGCATCTAGAGCTACCGCTTCAGCTGAACGTATCAATGAAGTTCTGAATATGCCCATTGACTTAAGGGATGGTACACAAGATATCGAAGTAAAAGAAGACGTTCCACATATCGAGTTTCGAAATGTCTCATTTTCCTATAACCAAAAAGAAAGTAATCTAAAAAATATCAACTTTAAACTCTATAAAGGTCAATCCTTAGGCGTCATTGGTGCCACGGGTTCAGGTAAAACCACGCTCATCCATCTTTTGATGCGGTTTTATGATGTTGATGAAGGTGAGATTTTAATCTATGGAAAAAACATCAAAGATCTTAAACAGGATGAGCTTAGAAAATCGATCGGTGTCGTTTTTCAAAATGATTTGATTTTTGCAGATAGTATCTATGGTAATATTCAGTTTCACAGAAGTGGTATCAACGACGAAGATATCGATATCGCAACCCATGTGGCTCAAGCTGAATTTATCTTTGATAAAGAGGATGAAATGATGCATCAGATGGCTCAGCGAGGTATGAATTTATCTGGAGGACAAAAGCAGCGTGTACTGATTGCTCGAGCACTTGCTGGTAAACCAGATATTGTCATCTTAGATGATGCATCCTCAGCTCTCGATTATAAAACCGATATGCAGATGCGAAAGGCTTTAAGAAAAGAGATGCAAGAGACCACCATGATCGTTATCGCACAGCGCATAGCTTCCCTGAAGGATTCAGATCATATCTTATTGATTGATGATGGAAAAATCATTGCGCAGGGAACCCATCAAGACTTAATGAAGTTATCAAGTATCTATCAAGAGATCGCTTACTACCAGCTAGGAGGTGAGCACTCATGATGTATGCAGGAAAACAGGGCAGAGGAAGAAATGATGGTTCAGATCGCGCACGAAATCGTGGTTATGTTTTAAAACGTCTTTGGGATTATCTCTATTTTTATCGTAAAAAACTGTTGATTGCTGTCATCTTTACCATACTCTCCAACGTCTTATCACTCGTGGGTCCTTATCTATCTGGACAGACAATCTCGGCGATGGAAGGTGGAGTTGATTTTAATCGCGTCTTTTTCTTTGCTGGCTTGATGATTATCTTCTATTTGCTTTCTGCGCTTTTAAACTATATCTTATCTGTTCAGATGACCAAAATATCTCAAAGTGTAACGTATAAGATGCGTAAAGATTTATTTGAAAAGCTCAACCGCGTATCCATTGCATATTTTGACCAAAATCAAACCGGTGATATCATTTCACGCATGAGTTATGATATCGATACGATCAATGCATCGCTTGCCAATGATGTGATCAGCACATTTACTTCGCTCATCACCATCATTATTTCACTCGTCATGATGATCATCATGTCACCGATTTTAGTACTTGTCTTTGTACTCACAGTTCCAATCTCGATCATTATTACACGCGTCTTATCGAAGATTGTGAAGAAGAAGTATCGCATCAGAAATCAAAAACTAGGTGAGATGAATGGTTTTGCTGAAGAGATGATCACGGGTCATCGCACGATTCAATCCTATGTTCAAGAAGCAACCGTTCTCAAACGTTTTGACGAAATCAATGATGAAGCATCGGATGCTTCCTATCAAGCAGGTTACTATTCAACTTCAGTAGGACCTTCTGTAAACTTTATATCCAACCTATCGGTTGCCTTAGTCGGTGTCTTCGGTGGTATTCTCTACTTTTTAGGTCATATCACTCTCGGGAAACTGACAAGCTTTACCCTTTATTCGAGAAGATTTTCAGGACCGATTAATCAGTTTTCAAACATTATGGCCGACATTCAAAGTGCACTCGCTGCAGCAGAAAGAGTCTTTATGGTGATTGATCACGAAGATGAACCCGCAGATGTTCATGGAGCTATCACCTATCAAACCGTAAGAGGTGCCATTCAGTTTGATGATGTATCATTTGGTTATCTGCCTAATCAAAAGGTTTTAAAAAACGTTAGTTTTAAAGTATCTCCTGGACAGGTGGTTGCTATTGTTGGACCCACAGGAGCAGGAAAAACAACACTGGTTAATCTTTTGATGCGGTTTTATGATGTCGACGAGGGAAAGATCATGCTCGATCATCATGACGTGAGAAAACTCAAACGATCAAGTCTGCGTAGAGCATTCTCGATGGTCTTGCAAGATACGTGGATTTTCTATGGTACCGTTCATGATAATATTGCCTATGGCAATGGTGATGTCAGCAGGCTTGAAGTTGAAGAAGCAGCCAAAAAAGCTAGGATTCACTCATTTATCAGTCATCTTCCGGATGGATATGATACGATCTTAACTGATGAAGGTACGAATATCTCTAAGGGACAAAAACAACTGCTTGTCATTGCACGAGCGATGCTTTCCAAGACGAAAATGCTTATCCTAGATGAAGCGACATCCAATGTCGATACGCATACAGAAGTTCAGATTCAAAAAGCGATGTTAGCCCTCATGGAAGGTAAAACAACCTTCGTGATTGCCCATCGTCTCTCCACCATTCAGACCTCAGATATCATCTTAGTCGTTAAGGATGGAGATATCATTGAAACGGGTAACCACCAAGAACTCCTTGAAAAGAAGGGATTCTACTATGAACTCTATCAAAGTCAATTTGCTTAATGTGATTTCTTTGATTTATTTCTTGTGTTTTGTTAACTGAGTGTGTATAATAGATGTAGGCATTAAGTTGCCAAGTATAAGTTTAAGGAGTATCTAAATGAAAGGCGTAGTAAAATGGTTTGACGCTGACAAGGGATATGGATTTATCTCTTCAGCAGAAGGTAAGGACATTTTTGTACACTTCAGTGCAATTCAAATTGAAGGTTACAAAACACTAGCAGAAGGCGACCAAGTAGAATTCGAAGTCAAGAACGGCGATCGCGGCCCACAGGCAGCAAACGTTCAAAAAGCGTAAATTTATTGGTAATGGGGACTCATTCGTGAGTCCCCCTTCTATTTTATATTGACGCATGATGATGAAATTTAGTTAAAACGTTTTCATGTTGACATGATGAATATCTTCATTTAAAATAAACCCATACAATTAAAAAGCATAGAGGTAGCGATGCAAATGAGTACGATTTTGAGCCGGCAGGTGATGACAAATCGGAAAGGTAACCATCGCCGAATGAATGTCTGGGCACAGATCTTCATGGGGTTATAGGAAATACTTATAACACTCCTACGAAAGTAGAGGCGCTAGCAAAATTGAAGTTTTTAATTTTGAAGTGTCCTCTCGGATGCTTTTTTTGTTGAAAAACAAAAGAAAGAGGAAGAGAGAATGAAAAAGTTTTTCGTTTGGAGCTTGCTATTAGCAAGCCTAAGCATGCTTGTAGCATGCAGCTCAAATGAGCAATTTGATCTTAATACAGAAACCAAGATTGTTGTAGGCCTTGAAGCAGCTTACGCACCTTTTAACTGGTCAACACCATCGACCAATGAGTTTACCTTACCCCTAGATGGACATCCAGGTGTCTATGTCGATGGCTATGATGTGGTGATGGCAAAGATGATTGCAGATGCGCTTGATCTTGAACTCATCATCAAGATGGTCGACTGGGATGGATTAATTCCTGCACTATTAGCAGGTGAAATTGATTTAATTGTTGCCGGTATGAGTCCCACATCTGAGCGAGCACAGACCGTCAGTTTTTCTGGTGAATACTATCGTTCAGAACAGGTGATGGTCATAAGAATTAATGGAGGTTATCAAGATGCAACGTCATTAAATGATTTTGCAGGAGCAAGAGTTGTTGCACAACTGGGTACACTTCAAGATGACTTAATCGATCAGATAACGAATGTGAATCACTTAGAACCACTGGATACCTACGGTATGCTTGCAACCGCACTTAGTACACAGGCAGCGGATGCGTTTATCGCTGAACTACCAGTAGCTCAAGGTATGGTTGCTGCAAACAGTGAACTAAAGATCATTCAATTTGAAGGAACCAATGGATTTACTGTTTCAGATGAAGAAGTGATTGTGTCGATTGCGATGAGACAAGAAGATGTCAACCTACTCGAAGCGGTCAATGAAGCACTGAGTGCTATCTCTGATGAAACCAGACAAGCAATCATGAGTGCTGCACTCAATCGGCAACCCAACGCGTAATGAATTTATTATTATCACTACCACCGAAAGATCAGTTTTTTCAAACACTTTGGTATTTAATCAACACCTATTCTAGTTTTTTTATAAGGGGTATACTGATTACCCTTCTATTATCTATTGTCGGTACACTGGGTGGATTTCTATTATCCCTTGTTTTAACGATGCTTCGCACACAGACCATCGATTACAAACGTGATTCAAGGATTAAGAGATGGATGATCAAGATTGGACATATCTTTGCAGATAGCTATATCACCGTTTTTAGAGGGACACCCATGATTGTACAAGCGATGATCTTTTATTATGGAATATCACCACTAAGACTCTTTTGGTGGACACCTTTGGTTGCTGGACTCTTCGTGGTTACACTCAATACAACCGCTTATATTGCTGAAGTGATTCGAAGTGGCATCAACGGTATCGATAAGGGACAGATGGAAGCGGCTAGATCGCTTGGTTTTTCAAGAGGTAGATCATTAGTACTCATCATCTATCCACAAGCGATTAAAAACTCACTACCAGCCATCGGTAATGAGTTTATCGTTAATTTAAAGGATACAGCCGTTTTATCCGTCATTGGCGTTTTCGATCTCTTTCGAGCAACTCAATCAGCAACCTCATCGAATTTTCGCGTGGTTGAAGGCTTCTTTATTGCTGCAATCATCTATTTAATCATGACTTATTTCACGAGCATGCTCGTAAAAAAACTCGAACAAAAAATGGATCAATCCAAGGAGTTATCACATGCCTAACATCATCTTAGATATTCAAAACATCCACAAGCGTTTTGGTGAGCAGATGGTACTCAATGGCATACACTTAGAAGTTCATCAATCCGAGGTGTTATCGATTATTGGATCATCAGGTTCGGGTAAGACGACACTCCTTCGCTGTTTAAACTTACTTAACGAACCCGATGATGGACACATCTATTTTATGGGTTCAGATCTGATGGATCCTAAAACCGATTTAGACCAACTCAGAATGCACATGGGAATGGTCTTTCAGTCGTTTAATCTGTTTAATCATCTATCAACGATTGAAAATGTTATGCTAGCTCCCATTAAACTTCTAAAACTATCCAAAGATGAAGCAAGAGAACTCGCTACAAAACAACTCACCAAGGTTGGGATGCAAGAATTTATTCATTATAAGGTCAGTCAGCTCTCTGGAGGACAAAAACAAAGGGTTGCTATTGCTAGAGCCTTAGCGATGAATCCAAAAGTGATGCTCTTTGATGAACCCACATCAGCACTGGATCCAGAAATGGTGGGTGAAGTGTTATTTGTTATTAAGACGTTAGCACAAGAAGGGATGACCATGGTCATCGTCACCCATGAGATGGCATTTGCAAAAGAAGTCTCTGATACCATCGTCTTTATGGACCAAGGTGTCATCTGTGAAAAGGGTTCTCCTGAAGTCATTTTTAATCATCCCAAAGAGAAAAGAACCCAAGCATTTTTGAAACGCTATATACACATTTAACACTTCTAAAGAAGTGAAATTATGTGATGTGTCTTGTTACTGATAGCGCTTTTATGATATACTATCCCTAAAGATAGGAGCGTTGATAATTATGGAGAAAGATCTATTAGAGGTAGAGCGAAAGCATCTAGAAAATGTAGTGAAGGAACGAGAAATCGAGCAACTTGAAGAGATTGAAAAAAAGTTTGCACTTCTCTACACCTATGATGCTGTAGGTATGGTTGGACAAAATCGTATTCCCTATGAAGATGTGAAGCGATGCAGCCAAGCAAAAGCTCTTCTCGAATATAGCGAAAGAGAACAAAAGGAAATACTCAATCACTTAAAAGCTTTCGAATTTGTAATGCAAGAAGCTAAAGCAAAGAAACCATTCAATGAAGAAAAAATGAAGGATATCCACGAAATACTCGTCGAAGGTATTTTCCAAGGTGGTGTCTATCGCAACGTCAATATCAACATCTTTGGTGCCACACATCAACCCCCTGACTACATCAAAGTCTATGATCGTATGGCAAAATTCTTCAACAATCTTGAAAACTTTGAGGGATCACCTCTAGAGATTGCAACGTATGCACATGCAAGTATCGCGAAAATTCATCCTTTTGTGGATGCCAATGGCAGACTCGCAAAACTTGTCTTAAATTATTTTCTTATCAAACATAATTACTTACCGATATCCATTCCGTTGGAACAACGTGAAGCCTATATAGAAGACTTAGAAGCGTTTAAAACTGAAAAAGACTTAAAGCCACTCATGACACTGTTTAAAGATCTATTGATCAAGCGTTATGAGGAAGTCATTAAAGAATTAGATGTATGAGTGCTCAGGCACTCTTTTCTTTAATTCTGATAACAATATCATAATTTATGATAAAATAGAAAAGGTGATATCTATGGCACTTAAAGTCGGTGAAGTCAATCATCTGATTGTCAACCGTAAAACAGATATCGGGTATATGCTCGAGCAAGGTACTGAAGAAGTCTTCTTACACAATAATGAATCGCTTCATCAAACGCTCAAAGCAGGTGATGCTGTTGACGCCTTTTTATATTTTGACAACAAAGGACGACTTGCAGCAACCCTTAAGGAACCGATGATCACCGTATCAAAACCTGGGTTTCTAAAAGTTTCTGATGTACACGGAGAGCTAGGTGTTTTCCTAGACATGGGAATCGCTAAAGAAGTGTTGTTATCCCATGAGGATCTACCGAAAAATAAAGCCTGGTGGCCGCGTGTCGGTGATACATTATATGTTACCCTCAAGGTTAAAGGAAAACTTGTAGCAAAAATAGCATCCAAACAAGAAGTGAAATTAAATCCAGAAAATGATCTAGAAATCAAAAAAACGTACAAGGCTTATGTTCATAAACTGGGTGAACAAGGTGTATCATTATTAACGCTTGATGGACATTTTGTTTTTGTACATCACACGTTGATCAAAGAAGAACTTCGCTATGGACAAGAAGTTGATGTCAGAACAACGTTTCTCTCAGACAAAGGTTATTCGGGGATGTTACAAGAGCTCAAAGAAAATCAAATGGAAACCGATGCAGAAATGATCTATAACTATCTTCTTAAACATAGCGAAATGTCACTGACTGCTGATAGTACTCCTGAAGAGATTCACAATGTTTTTGGACTTAGTAAAAAAGCATTTAAACGCGCGATAGGAAATCTCTATCGCGAAAGAAAAATCAATTTTATTGATGGTAAAACCATCTTGGTGAAATCATGAAAAACGACGAAAAAGATCCATTTGCCAAATTTGATCACCTCTTCGAAGAAGACGATAACAAATCAGTGGTTCAACAAAAAAAGTTGGAAGAACCTGGTTTTGATGATCTTCAAACGGAAGATGAGCATTTAAGTGGTAAATATAACAAAAACCAAAAAACTAGCAAAGCAGCACGTATTATCATCACGGTTGCTTTTGTTGTACTGTTCTTTCAGTTCATACCATTAGCTTTTATCAATTCCAACTGGAATCTAGAGCGTATTACCCCGTTTATGATTGTCATCTTCATTATCGTTATCAATGTCATTATCAAACTATTTAAAAGGTGAATACAATGAGTCAAAACAAAAAATTAGTTGAATCGATTACATCACGGGATACCGATTTTGCCCAGTGGTATACTGATCTCTGCTTAAAAGCAGAACTCATGGATTACGGTGATGTCAAAGGGTTTATCATCTATCGACCCTACGGTTATGCCATCTGGGAAAATATCCAAAGATACCTTGATGATTCCTTCAAGGAAACAGGGCATCAAAATGTCTATATGCCACTGGTGATTCCTGAAACGTTATTTCAAAAAGAAAAAGACCATGTCGAAGGATTTGCTCCTGAAACTGCGATGGTCACAACCACCGGTGTTGAAGAACTCCAGGAACGTCTCATTATTAGACCGACTTCAGAGACGCTTTTTTGCACGCACTACCAAAAGATTGTCAATTCTTATCGTGATTTACCTAAGCTCTATAATCAGTGGTGCAGTGTCGTTCGTTGGGAAAAAACAACGCGTCCATTTTTAAGAGGAAAAGAGTTTTTATGGCAGGAAGGACATACCGTTCACGCGAGTGAAGTTGAAGCAAGAAAAGAGACGCTTGATATTCTAGAAATCTATCGAAAACTTGGCGAAGAACTATTAGCTATTCCCTTTGTTACAGGTAAAAAAACAGAAAAAGAAAAATTTGCTGGAGCCATTGAAACCTATAGCATCGAAGCATTGATGCACGATGGCCAAGCACTTCAATCAGGAACGACTCACTATTTTGGTCAAAATTTCTCTGAAGCTTTCGATATCAAATTCACCGATGAAAACAACCAATTACAATTTGCATATCAAACCTCATGGGGAGTTTCTACACGCCTTATTGGAGCTGTCATTATGGTTCATGGAGACGATGAAGGCCTCGTCATGCCTCCCTATGTTGCACCAACACAGATCGTGATCATTCCCATTCAAGGACAAAAAGTAGAAGTTCAAGAAGCTTCACAAAATCTTTTGAGGGATCTTAAAAAGTCAGGTTATCGAGTGATACTCGATGATTCATCAAAAACAGCAGGTTGGAAGTTTGCTGAATACGAGATGAAAGGTGTTCCTATCCGTATCGAAGTTGGTCCTAGAGACTTAGAGCGTGGTGAGGTAACCTTGGTGACCAGACACAACAGACACAAATTCCATATGGCTTTAGGTGATGTGGTTGAAAAGATGGATGGACTTCTCAAGACAATCCATGACACACTCTATCAAAACGCACTCAATCACGTACAAAAAAACACCTATGAAGCAAAAACCTATGATGAGTTTAAAAACTATATCAAGCGTGGTGGATATGTTGCATTAAGTATTGCTGATGAAGAAGCTGAAATGATCATTAAAAAGGATACAACAGCAACTGCGCGTGTCATACCTTTTGAACAAAAACTGATCACAGATACATGTCCAGTGACCGGTAGAAAAGCAACACAGACCGTCTGGTTTGCAAGAGCATACTAAACATTTAAAAAGACAGATATGATAACCATCAATCTGTCTTTTTTTTCTTTTGTTTTATTTGAGGAACAGGATCATATTTAGGTTTAAATAGTGGGTTACACGTAAGGATGCGTTTGGTCGTGAGAAAGGATGCTTTAAAAAAGTTAAAGCGTTGATAACATTCCTTGGCATATGCAGAACACGTTGGTGTATGTCTACATTTATGATTGCTGTTAGGAGATATTTCTTTTTGATACCATTCGATTAATCGAATCGCTAATTTTCTCATCATTTCACCACTCTTATTATAACATCAAACATCACTTGTGTTAAATTAACGAAATTGCCGTTCAAACAGTTTTACCTAGCCAAAATTATGATATAATTAAAGTACAAAACTAGAAAACGTTTACAGGAGGTCAAGGATGAAGGAGTACAACACCAAAGAAATTCGCAACGTTGCCATATTAGGACACCAAGGATCAGGCAAGACAAGCATGTCTGAATCACTCTTATTCGTAGGTAAAGCCATTGATAAAAAGGGAGAAGTTGAAAGAAAAAATACCGTTTCAGATTATTTAACTGAAGAACAATCAAAATTATCTAGCCTTTCACTCAGTGTACTACCCGTTGAATGGAAGGACTATAAGTTAAACTTTATAGATGTTCCAGGAAGCGATGAATTCGTCGGTGATTTAAATCAAGCCCTCGAAGTTGTTAAAGGTGCAGTCATCATGGTCGATTCGCTCAAAGGAGTCGAAGTAGGTACCGAACGCGTCTGGCTTGAAGTAAGAAAACGGCATATTCCAGCCATCATTTATGTCAATAAGATGGATAAAGAAAATGTCAAGTTTGAAAAAGTGTTAGAAGATATTAGAGAAAAATTAGGAAAGAAAGCAGTACCTTTCTGCTGGCCTATCGGCAAATCAGAAAACTTTGAAGGATTTGTCAACGTCATCGAAATGAAAGCGCGCATCTATGATGGCACAGAATCACATGACGCTCCTATTTGGGATGAAAAGAAATCAAAAGTTGATGAATTACACAATATGATTTTAGAGAGTGTTGCAGAAACATCCGAAGAGTTGCTTGATCTCTATCTATCCGGTGAAGAAATTCCAGAAGATAAAATCAAACAAGCACTTCGTCAAGGTATTATTGAAGGTGAATTGACACCGGTTATCGTGGGTAGTGCAACCAAAACAATTGGTGTACGAACACTGCTCAATATGCTCGTTGATTACCTTCCAGCACCTGATGAACTAAGACCACTTAAACTCAAGGATGCTAAAACAGGTGATGAGATCATTCGTCACACAAGCGACTCAGAACCCTTTAGTGCATATGTCTTCAAGACAACGGTTGACCCCTTCTTAGGTCAGGTCAATATCTTAAAGATTAACAGTGGAACTCTAAAGCTCGGTCAAGATGTATCGATTGCTAATAAGGGTGAAAATAAAAAGATTACGAATATCTTTATGCCAAGAGGTAAGACACAAGTTGAAGCCACTTCATTTCATGCTGGAGATATTTGTGCAATCGCTAAGATTGATGGTATTACCACAGGTGATACCTTATCCGATCCAAAAAACTTGGTCATCTATGAACCTGTCAAGTTACCAACACCTGTTATTTATATCGCAGTTCATCCTAAGAATAAAAATGATGAAGACAAGATATCGATGGCACTCAACCGTTTAAACATCGAAGATCCAACCTTTGAAATCAGACGTAATAAAGAAACTGCACAGCTATTGCTCGGTGGTATGGGGATGACCCATCTTGGATACATTCTTGAACGTATGAAGAGCATGTTCAAGGTGGATTGCGAAATCGATGATCAAAAGATTGTTTATCGTGAAACGATTAAAAAGCTTGTTCAAGCGGAAGGTAAACATAAGAAACAATCCGGTGGTGCTGGTCAATTCGGTCACGTATGGATTAAGTTTGAACCATCCGATAAGGAATTTGAATTTGCTGAAGATGTCTTCGGTGGTGCGGTTCCAAGAAATTACTTCCCTGCTGTAGAAAAAGGTTTAATTGAAACCTTAGAAAATGGACCTTTAGCAGGATTTCCAGTCATCAACGTTAAAGCAACCCTCTACGATGGTTCCTATCACCCTGTTGATTCCAATGAAATCTCATTTAAACTAGCAGCTGCTCTTGCCTTTAAGGAAGCATGTAAGACAGCGATGCCAACCATCTTAGAACCGATTGTTAAAGTTCAGGTCACCATTAAGGACCAATTCGTTGGTGATGTGATGGGCGACATGAACAAGCGCAGAGGACGTGTGCTCGGTATGGAACAATCCGAAGGATTCCAAGTCGTTATTGCAGAAGTTCCTGAAGCAGAAATCGTCAAGTACGCCATTGACCTCAAAGCAATGACGCAAGGTAGTGGTTCATTTACCCGTGAGTTTATCCGTTATGAAGAAGTCCCACATCACCTAATTGATAAAATCGTCGAAGCTTATAAAAAGTAATCAATAAACAAGCCCGCTAATATCAATTAGGAGGGCTTGTTATGCTATGTGGACACTGTCGTAAAAAGATTATCGTTCATAAAAATCTGTGGAATCTTTTTATCAAAGATGTTCACAATCTCTGTGAATCGTGTTATGCGAGATATCCTCTACTACCCACATATGAAACCATACCCATTGAAACAGGCATCATGGATCTCTATACGCTGATCATCAAGAAGTATCCCGTTGATCCCATCTGTTATCAATCCTTCTTAGTTACCTACTATGAAGTTTACTTAAAACTTAAGACAAGATCAACACTTCTCATCTTTGATACGATTCATCAAGATCTCTTTAACTTACTCGATCATTTATCGTTTGGCGATCTCATGGTCGTCAGAATCTACGAAAATATGCATGAAAAAGGAGAAAAACTATGAAATTCGAAGTTGTAGGAAAGAATGGTTTTACACCGACCGATGCCATTAAGGCATATGCAGAAAAGAGACTATATAAGGTTGTATCCTTCTTTGGTCCTGATGTTATCCTAGAGGTGAGAGTCGTCTGCAAAGTTTATAAAGATCACCACAAAGTTGAAGTGACCATTCCTGCTAAAGGTACTGTCCTTCGCGCTGAGGTATCCGATCCAGACATGTATGCAGCCATCGATCGCGTCAGCGATAAACTGGTTGCACAGATTAGAAGACATAAGGATAAACTCAAGAACAATCTTGAAAAAGAAGGCGTTAAAGAAGCTTACAGCAGAGAGTTTGATGCAGAATCACTCGAAAAAGATATTTTAGCAAGTCAACTCGTTAAGAGTAAAAAGATTGAACTCAAACC
Organism: Acholeplasmataceae bacterium; assembly: GCA_034005105.1. Taxonomy (GTDB): domain Bacteria; phylum Bacillota_I; class Bacilli_A; order Acholeplasmatales; family Acholeplasmataceae; genus Peloplasma. The sequence goes on from JAVEVJ010000006.1 coordinate 17,561, forward strand.
GATGACACCTGAAGAAGCGATTGCTGCAATGGAACTATCTGGTCACGATTTCTATGTTTACATGGATAAGGATTCATCACGAACCAACGTGGTGTATCGAAGAGATGATGGCGATTATGCCATTATTGAAACTCAACCTTTATAAGGAAGCAAATGCTTCCTTTTTTTATCAAGACATGTCTTCAAACAAAAAAATCGTTAACCATCCATACGAAATGGACTGAAGGCATAACGATTTTTTTAATTTTGATTATTTCTTTTGTGATGTAAAACGGTTGATTTTAGCTTTGATGATAAACTTATCAAAAATGAAAATGAGTTGAGGTAGAAGTACGAGAACCGATAGCAGACCAAAGAATGCTCCCAAAGCGATTTGTAATCCAATTTGCTGAATCGCTAAAACAGATGATATGAATCCGATGGATAATCCTGCTATACCCAAAATTAAAGCGGATGTTGTAATGGATGGAGCACATTCTTCAATCGCATATTCAATACTTTCATGAATGGAATGAATCTCTCGTAATTCGATATATCGCTTTGTAAATAGAATCGCATAATCGATGGTTGCTCCTAGTAAGATTGTTGATACAACAAGATAACCAAGGAAAGCGAGTGTATGTCCTAAAAAATAGGGAACACTCATTGCCATAAATACAGATGTCATGATGACCACTGTTAAAATAAATGGCAAAATCCAATTTTTAAAGGTAAAGAAGATGACAGCAAGAATCAAACATATTGCAATGATGGTTACATAGAAGTAATCAAACTCGATGACATCTTTAATCGACATAGCTGCTGGAGTTGTCCCAATAACAAATGCTTCTGTAAAGGCTATTTCATCAACGTGTTGATTGATGTATGCAATCATTTCAAATGAAGATTCACTTTCTTCTTCCATATTGAGTGAAACAATCGTTTGCTGGTAATCTCCGCTGTAAAACTGTTGTTCAATGGCTGAAAGAACTAAAGGATCAGTTATGATACTTTGATAATATACCGGACTTCTTACGTAGTTTATATCAAGCGAAGGATCCGTTGTTAAAAATTGGTATAACGCTTGTTCTTTTAGAGTATCCTTTGTTGTTAAGATAACAATTTGATTGTCGTATCCAAATGTTTGTACCATCTCTTCAAAGTCATCGTGATATGCTGTTCCTGAACTACCTACCAAGGCTGTTTCACCATAGACAAAGTCATTTTGAGATTGAAAATAGTAGCTTGGAACGATTAAAAGTATAAAGATAGCTAGAAAGATATAGCGTAGTTTATAAATTAATTTCGAGAACTTATTAAAGCGTGGTACAAAAACTGGATGTTTTGATTTCATCATCCATCGATCGAACCATTTGATTAATATAGGACCTAAAACAAGTGATGAGATGCAAGATAGTGTGATAGCTTTTAAGAACACTAAACCGACATCCATGCCAATTGAAAAACGCATAAATACGAGTGCAAGAAAACTTGCTCCAGTGGTTAAAGCCGATGCCATAACAGGAGCTTTTACATGTTTCATTGTTTCTTTCGTTGCAGCATCTTTGTCTAAATTCAAGCGATCCTTATGGTATCTATGGACAATAAAGATGATGTAATCGAGCGAGATCGCTAATTGAAGCGCAATGGCCATCGATTGCGTAATAAATGAAATATCTTCAAAGAATACATTGGTTCCCAAATTAATGATGATTGCAACACCACTAATCACAATAAATACGAAAAGATCTGCAAAAGAAGGCGTCATAAGAAGTAAAATAACAAGAACTAATGGGATGAGGATCAGTGTGATTCTTAGAACCTCCAGCTCGATGGCGTCCCTCACAAAGAGTTCAGACATCACACCACCGACGAGTGTATAGTCGATCTCTTTGACATCAAGCGTTACACGAATCTCATCCATGATTGTTTCACTTTCAAGTGTCTCTGTTGATATCTGAATCGTCATCTTGTACGTGTTATTGGATTCATATCTTGAAATTTCATGGGTTAAATTGAAGGCGGATGATTCAGGCATGTTGGATACAATCTGATAAAAACTTTCTGTAAATGATAGTCCTCCACCCATCAACATCGTCATCTGTCCTTCAAGTAAAATCTTTGTATCTAAATCGACTTGATTAAGCAGTAGACCCCAAGAAAGTTCATTGAGTACGTCATCCATAAAGTCGATTTGAAGAACACCATCAACGGTTAAGAGTTCACTTTTTAGCATCAACATGTTGGATAGTGTATCATCTTTTACCAAAAGATGAGCAAAGGATGTACTACCATAAAGCTCATCATGTTTTTCAACACCGATGGTTTGTTTGTGATCATCTGGAAGATATTTTCGCATATCATAGTTAATGACGACCTTACCGATCAGCCAGCCACATACTACAACTAAAATAACCGTCAATGCGATCAGGATATATTTTTTCATTTGTATCACCTCTATACTTCAAGTATATCGACTAGATTCCAATCGAAAAAAGCCAAAATCAATCTTTTTATCTCATTTATCAACACCATTAAAAAGAATGTCTATTAACATTTAGTATGAAAGGTTTGTGATGGATAAAAATAGACGACAATGTGTTATAAACATCATGTTGTTGTTTATTTATGGGATATTGTGGTATGTTTAAGGTAAGGAGTGATAATTGATGAATCCAAAAAAAACAGATCACCGCATTCGAGTAACCCATACACTACTCAAAGAAGCGCTCTATAAACTTTGTGAGGTAAAGCCCGTACAAGACATCACCATCAAAGAGTTGTGTTTTGAAGCGAACATTAATCGAACAACCTTTTACACACATTTTCAAAATGTCAAAGACTTAATCGAAAATCTTGAGAGTGAAGTTTGGGTTGAACTGCTCATCTTGATCAAGCAAAGTGAAAAAGATATGGCTTACTTTTCAAACCAAATCTTTTATGATGTCTATGATTTAGCATCGAGATATCATCAATTATTCAAGTTGCTTATCATCAAAAATGCTGATCCACATTTTGTTGAAAAGGTTTATAGTTTGGGTCGTAGTGCGTTTAAATCAACTTACAAGAAGTCGAACAGCGTCAAAGATGAAACCCTTACGGAATATTATTATATTTCGGTGCTCAATGCATTTATTGGTATTTTAAGATTATGGTTAATCAATGATATGAGGGAATCATCAAAAGAAATGGCAGAAATCACAAAAAATATTATTACTAAAGGTGTCCACTTTATACTTGAGAAAAATAAATCAACATCATAAACTTGTGGACGTATTTTTGAATCTATATCATCTCATAAAAAAATACCGGAGTCCGGTATTCTTTTTATTTTGATGATTATTTTGCTGCTTGATAAAGCTTTTCAACAACATCCCAATTGATGACTTGAAAGAAAGCAGAAACATAATCAGGACGACGGTTTTGATAGTTGAGATAATAGGCATGTTCCCAAACATCAAGACCTAAAATAGGTGTACCCTCTGCAAGAGGTGTATCTTGGTTTGCAGTTGACAAAACCTTGAGTGATTTATCGTTTGCGACAATCAACCAAGCCCAACCGGAACCAAAGCGTGTTTTAGCTGCGGTACCAAAGGCATCCTTAAAGGCATCAAATGAACCAAATGCTTTTTCAATCGCCTTGAGCAAATCACCTTTAGGAGTTGCTCCACTGTTAATCTTGAGCAGTGGCCAGAAGAAGCTGTGGTTAAAGTGCCCACCACCGTTATTCTGCACGGCACCACGAATATCTTGAGGTACCTTCGTCAAATCTTTTAACATCGCTTCTAAACTCAAATTGAGTTCTGGATGTTTTTCAAGTGCAGCGTTTAGGTTGTTGATATAAGCTTGGTGATGCTTTGTGTAATGGATTTCCATTGTTTTCGCATCGATAAAAGGTTCTAATGCATCATATGCATAGTCGAGTTTTGGTAATGTGTAAGACATATTTAATCCTCCTTTTTTGATACTTCCATTATATCAATTTTAAGTAAGACCTTCAAATCATATGCCCTCTTAATATAAAAAAAGTCTAAATTAGTGGTTTAGACATTTTTTAAATAGTTCGCTATTTTTTGTTCATCAATATCGATATAAATCGTCTGTTGGTTTTTATAAACCACTTTATATCCTGGAACACCTGGAATCTTTTTTAAATGCTTGATCAGAGTATAATCCACAGGTATTGATGATGATTGACGCATGCTCGAAAAATAGGCAGCAAGCATCGCAGCTTTTCTAAGAATCGCTTCATTGAGTATAGAGGTATTGACAACAACGTGTGCACCAGGAGCATCCTTGACGTGAAACCACATATCATTTTTTTGAGCGAGTTGATGCGTAATATATTCATTTTGATAGTTGTTTCTACCTATCAGATAAGTGATGGCTCCATCATAAAGAGATAGAATCTGTGGTGATGCTTTCTTTTTCTTATGTACTTGAGGTTTGACTTTTTTATATCCATAGATATGAAGTTCTTGATCGATATCCTTAATCGATTCAGGTGTTGATATTGATATATAGGTATTTAAATCATTTAAGTGAACGATAGTCGCTTCATTTTGCTTGAGTTGTTCTTGAAGATGATGGATTGCACGCTTTGCCTTCTGATAGAGTTTATAGTAGTATTGAGCGTTTTCGTTGAGCGTTTTTGTAGGATCTAACATCAGAAGTTGATCTCCAACCTTTAGTTCGGATAAATAGATATCCATAGACAATCCACTGCTATAGATGAGATCACCTTGATCTTTTGTTTTTAGCTGTTCATAAGCATCCTCTAGGGACATAGATAACTGTTCTTTTTTGAGTTTGAGTTTCTTGAGTTGTTTTTCGATAAATTGACGTTCTGACACAAAAGGTTTTGCATGTTCTTTTCTAAAATGACAGAGCAGTTCAGAAAGACTTGGAAAATAGAGTTTTGCATCACCTTGATCAAAGAGGTCAGCTGCATAAAAGCGATGAGTTGTTACGTTTTGTGTAGGTTTGAAAGGGATGTCTTGCCACTGAAGTTGATGATCATATAAGTATTTTGCTAAAAAAGTAGAAATTCCTAAATAGCGATCAACCAAATCTTTAGGTGATGAAATACTTTCATAATTGATTGATAATGCTGATGTTTTCTCGCTTGGGAAAAACGAGAACTCTGCTTGAGGTAGTAGCTGTCTTCCCGTTTCAAAAAACATCTTTTTGAAGGTATCAACAATGATACCATCCTTTACCAACAAGAGATTAGAATGCTTGCCCATCGCTTCAAAAATAAGCATCTTAGGTATCGGTCCATCGATGAAATCATAAAATGTAAAGTGCATGATGATGACGCGATCGGTTTGATACTGTTCAATCGATTCTAAGATTGCACCTTCCAACTGCTTTTTAAGGGTTATCACAAATTGTGATGTAACGGTGTTTTCAATTTCTATTTTGGATAAATGCATACGAAAGTTTTCAGGCGATAAATCGATGATTAACTGTTTTTTCTTACCCTGATGATAAAAGGATAAGACAAAACTCGATGCATCTTGTTGCATCATTTTTTCAAGACGAGCATGCTTGAGTTCATGATTTAATTCGTTGACTAAATGATAGATAAAGAAACCATCAATCATGAAAATACACCTCAACTCTATTTTAGCATAAACGCCTTATAAACTTATTGTGATATGGCAATCGTTATGTAAATTGTTTCATTTCTATTTACAGTATCAATAAAATCATATATAATAGTTAATAAATGTCTACACAAGGAGGTGCCTCATGAAACTCAATGAACGCGGTTTGCTAGTTGTCTTATCAGGCCCTTCAGGCGTTGGCAAAGGCACCGTGAGAAGAGCACTCTTTCAGATGCCAAACCATGATTTGGTCTATTCGGTCTCTATGACAACCCGTCAACCCCGTCCTGGCGAAGTTGAAGGTGTCGATTATTACTTCGTTTCTAAAGATGAATTTTTAGAACGCATTAAAGAAGACAAGTTTTTGGAGTGGGCAGAATTTGTAGGCAATTACTATGGCACACCGCGCGATAAAGTAGATGAGCAACTTGATCAAGGAAAAGAAGTTGTCCTTGAAATCGAAGTAGAAGGTGCCCTTCAGGTTAGAAAACAAATGAAGGATGCTGTATTTATTTTCCTTGTTCCACCTGGAAAGAAAGCTCTTTATGAAAGACTTAAACAGCGTGGGACAGATACCTTACAGATGATTGATAAGCGCATGAAAAAAGCAGAATCAGAATTTTTACTTGCGCACAAATATGATTATATCGTCGTCAATGACGAAGTGAACAACGCAGCTGACCGTATTATGGCGATAATACGTGCAGAACATGCGAAAACCGAAAGAACCATACATAACTATATCAAGATGATTGGAGAAAAATAAAAATGATGAAGAATAAAGATGGGATGCGTTATCCATCCATTGACAAATTGTTGTCAAAAATTGATTCCAAATATAAACTTGTGTTTGCAGCAAGCAGAGTGGCTCACATCTTAGAATCAGAAAAACTAAAAGTAGATGGTGCACAATGTGTTAAAAGCATCGGTATCGCTTTGGAAGAAATTCTAAACGGTCGTGTCGAAATCGATTTTGAGTAAATGAAAGCATAAACTGCTTTCTTTTTTTATGTCATTATCTATGTTACAATATAAAGGGTGAATGCACTTGAATCTGAAACAAAAAATCGCTTTGTTACCGACAGAACCTGGTTGTTACTTGATGAAAAACAAAGATGATGAAATCATCTATGTCGGTAAAGCTAAAAACTTAAAAAATCGTGTTAAATCCTATTTTTCAGGATCACATAATGAAAAAACAACGCGTCTTGTACAAGAAATTCGCGATTTTAACTATGTTTTGACAAACAGCGAACGTGAATCACTCATCCTTGAAATCAACTTAATTAAACAGTATTTACCCAAATATAACATACGACTAGTAGATGATAAAACCTATCCCTATATCGCACTGACTGAAGAAAGACATCCCAAACTTGAAGTCGTCAGACAAAAAAATATTTCGGGTCGTGTTTTTGGTCCTTATCCCAATGTCTATGCAGCTAGGGAAACAGTGAGACTTCTTAATAGATTATATCCGTTTAGAAAGTGCGATGTCATGCCTAAAAAAGCATGTCTTTATTATCATATTGGACAATGCGCAGCTCCCTGTATCCATCCGGATATTACCTATGATGAAGAGATTAAAGATTTGACAAAATTTCTCAAAGGGGATACCAAAGATGTGCTCACAAGGCTCAACGATGAAATGATGAAAGCCAGTGAAGAGATGCTCTATGAAAAGGCAATTGAATATCGTGATATGATCACGCACATCGAAACGACCACCGAAAAACAGATTATTAATTTAAACGACTTTAAAGATCGCGATGCGATCAGCTATGCATACAATAAAGAAGATATTGCCCTATCCATCTTGATGATGCGTCAGGGAAAGATCATCGATCATCACCAGATGGTTTTTGCCTATGTCGGTGAGGTGATGGATGCAGTGATGTCATATTTACAGCAGTTTTATGAAGTTCAAGTTCCTGATGAATTACTCTTTAGTGATCGTTTTACTTTAGAAGATATCTCAGAATTCTTTGGTAAAAAAGCAATCATTCCTCAAAAGGGAGATAAGAAGAAACTTGCAGAACTAGCTTCAAAAAATGCTGATTATGATTTAGAACATCACTTCATGCTCTATCGCCACAAGGATGAAAAGAGACAACGAGCACTTGAGGATTTATCAGAACTCATCAAGCACGATGTCAAGCATATCGAAATCTTTGATAATGCACAGCTCTTTGGTACCGCTCCAATCTCTGCACTTGTTGTCTTCAAGGATGGTGGTTTTGATAAGAAGAGTTATCGAAAATACCATTTAAAAACAACGACAAATGATGACTATCAAGCGATGAAGGAAGTCACCTATCGCAGATACCAAAAACTCTTGGTTGAAAATGGTATCATGCCAGATCTCATTTTAGTTGATGGTGGTAAAGGACAACTTTCTGCGGCTAAAGAAGTATTAGATAGTCTAGGTTTAAAGATTAAAATGGCTGGATTAAAAAAGAATAATAAACATACACTGGATGCACTTGTCTATGAAAATGAAGTGATTCCTCTACTCAAACAAAGTGAGCTCTATAAACTGCTTCTAAAGATCTCTGAAGAGGTTCATAGATTTGCGATTACCTTCCATCGAGAGACGAGAAAGAAAAAGTCACAAAGCTCCATTTTAGATGATATTGCTGGACTTGGCGAAAAGAGAAAAAAACTTTTGTTAAGCCATTTCACAAGCATTGATGCCATTAAAAATGCAAGCGTTGAAGAACTCAAGAATTTGGGCATTCCAGTCAATGTTGTAAAAAAGATTAAAGAGGAACTGACATGAAAAAAATCATTCACAGCATCGATTACAAGCACGCGATTTTCTACCTCATCATTGAAGGACAAAAGGTAGGTTTTTATTTGTCCAATCGTTTATCTAAGATCTTTTTTCAATACCTTTCTCCAGGGGTTTTAGTTGATTTTGAAATACAGCCCAAGATGAAAAAAGTGATTAATCGTTTTATCTATCAGGTTGCTTATTTCAATCAAATCATTAGACTGAATCCCTATCAAGTTCATTATGATCTTTATCAGCTCAGACGCGAGATGAAAGATGTTCTTGTTCAAGATCGCTACTACTTGTTTATCGATTTTGAAATGACGATGCCTGGATATCGTCCTGAGGAGTTTAAACCTGAAATCATTCAAGTAGGTTACGTCTTGTCAAAGGTTAAAACAAATGCTATTCTGCAGGATGGTTACTATGTCTTACCCAAAGAAGCACGAACACTTTCCAAACGAACAAAGAAATTTTTACATCTGGATGAAGAAGCATTCTTTAACGATGCGAAACCTTATGATTTCTTTTATGAAAACCTGCGTCACATCATGGAAACCTATCAACCCAAGTTAGTTGTCTGGGGAAAAAATGATTTAGTTGCACTCAGTGATTCCTTCACGCTCCACGATAAAGAACGTATCATCGATAATCATGATTTTATCGATCTACTCAAACTTCACAAAGACTACTTTAATTTAAGAGATGATTTAGGATTGTTCAAAGCTTATCAGACCTATTACGATGTCACTTTTGATCAAGCACATGATGCCAAAGATGATGCATTTGTGACCAAACTTGTCTTTGACGCGTTTCTATCCTACATGTAAAATAAAAAGGCTCTCGCCTTTTTTTATGCTTTTAGATCAACAATGACAGGTATCACAAGTGGTTTACGCTGTGTCAGTTCAAAGATTTTTTCATTTAAGTGATCAATGACAGCTGTCTTTAAATTCAATTCATTGAATAGTTTACGATTAAGCTCTTGTTGAGCTATTTTTTTAGCTTCGTTAGCAAGTGATGATGTAATCTCTTCATTACCTTTCATATAGATGAAACCACGTGAGATAATGGTAGGCTCATTGATCATTTTCTTGGAATCAGAATTAATCGATAGGATAACAGCAAACAATCCTTCTTCAGAGAGTAGTTTGCGTTCTTTAATGACCGTACTTCCGATATCTCCGATGCCTGTACCATCGATATAGACCTCGCCAGATGTTACTTTACCAGCAAAGCGGATGCTATCTTTAGTCAGAGCAGCAACTTCACCATTATCCATGATCATAATGTTTTCTGGCTTAACGCCACAATCAATAGCAAGTTCACGATGTGTCTTTAACATGCGGTGTTCACCGTGCATGGGTATAAACATCTTGGGCTTGACCAAACTTAAAACAAGTTTTAAATCTTGTTGAGCACCATGACCCGATGTATGTGTATCTGCGAGTGGACCATGTGTGATCACTTCGACATCAAGTCTAAAGAGTTTATTGATGGTTCGATTAACCCCTTCTTGATTACCTGGAATCGGTGAAGAGGAGAAGATAACAGTGTCACCAGACATCGCTTTAACCTGACGATGAGAACCGTTTGCGATGCGCGATAATGCAGCAAGTGGTTCACCCTGTGAACCAGTGACTAATATCGTCACTTCATCGGGCTTGAGGCGATTAAAATCATCTCCAGAGACAATGGTATCTTTAGGTGCTTTAATATAGCCCGTTTGCATACCTGCTTCAATCGCGCGTTCCATCGAGCGACCAAAGACAGCAACCTTACGTCCATTTAATACAGAAGCTTCAATGATCTGTTGAATACGATACATATTGGAAGCGAATGTCGCGATAATGATGCGTCCCTTGATGCGTGAGAAAAGTTCATTAATCGATTTACCAATCTTGGAATCGGATTGAATGAGTTCATCACGCTCTGCATTGGTTGAATCGGATAACATACAGAGAACACCTTCGCTACCAATCGCTGCTAATTTATCGTATTCAGCTGGAGGTCCCACAGGTGTAAAGTCGATTTTAAAGTCTCCTGTATGAAATAAGATACCCTGAGGTGTTCTAAAAACGATACCAAACATATCAGGAATTGAATGATTCATCCGGATGAATGAAATTTCAACATGTTTAAACTGATATTTGTAGTAACTCTTATATTCTTCAATTTTAGGAGCTTTGACATCCTGATGTTCGATCAGCTTGTATTCGATCAGATCAATAGCGATACCTGCAGCATAAATCTTTGGTATGTTGACCTTTTTGAGCAAATAAGGAATACCCCCGATATGGTCTTCATGAGCATGCGTAATGAAAAGACCAACGATGCGATCCTCATTTTCTTGCAAATAAGTATAGTCAGGTATGACATAGTCAATTCCTAGAAGATGTTCGTCAGGAAAAAGGATCCCTGCATCAACAACAAAGATCTGATCTTCGATTTCATAAACATACATATTTTTTCCAACCTCACCGAGACCACCTAAAGCAAAAATGCCGAGTTCACCGGTTTTGAGTAATGGATTTTTCATAAAAACCCTCCAGCAGCGAAATATTACAATACTATTGTATAATAAATCGTCTATGAATGATAGTAGAAAGCACATTATGATATAATTATTTTGAGGTGCTAGATGAAAACCATAATCTTTTTTGATGTCGACAACACCCTCTACAACAACACGACTGGAGCGATACCCGAGCAAACGAGAAAGCTCCTTTTTGAACTCCATGAGAAAAAAGATGTCATACTGGGTCTTGCTACGGGTAGAGGACTGAGTAAATTAAACATCATCGATGATGTGATTTCACTTTTTTCCTACAAGGTTTTAGTTAATGGAGCTTACGTCATCAAAGATCAAGAGGTCATCTATGATGAACCCATTAAAGTAAATGATGTTCAAGAGGTTTTGGATATCATCGACAAGACCGAGTTGAACATAGGTATGGTAGGTTTATATGATGAAGCAGTGAACCGTATGAATCTAAGCGTCCATGAAGGAATGAACATGTTAAGAGGTTTATCACCCAAAGTGGACCCGTCCTTTCATTTAAATCATAAGATCTATCAGCTTTGGATGTTTGCAGAAAAAGAAGACGTGATGATTAAACACGCAAAATCGATGCCCAAGTTCAAAATCTATCCCTGGCATCAATGGGGAGCAGACTTTGTCTACCCCCATATCAATAAGGCTTTTGGTATTAAAAAAGCACTTGAACATGAAACGGATTACCGGTTAATCTGTTTAGGTGATGGAGCTAACGATATCCAAATGATTGAAATGGCAGATATTGGTATTGCCATGTGTAACACAAGGTTTACTGAATTAAAAGAAAAAGCCGATCATATCGCTCCACATATCATGGATGATCAGCTCTATCAATTCTTTCAATCACTCAATCTATTTTAGGACGCAGACGTTCTTGTACATCTTTGATAATCTCTTTTGGAACGTAAGGAGAGATATCTGCATGATGAACAATCAGTTCCTTAATGGCGGATGAAGAGACAAAATGATTTCTGGATGATGGAAATAAAATAATGGTTTCAACATTTTTGTTGATATTACGATTAAACTGGTACAACATGTATTCATTTTCGTAGTCTTGAATGTTTCTCAATCCTCGAATCATCAGATCAATATTATTCTTCTGAGCATATCTCACGACGAGATCAGAAGTTGACGTGATAATTAGATTAGGGATATCTTGAGTGACACGTTTGATCATATCGATACGTTCATCTGTTGAAAAAGTTGGTGTTTTCTTGTAGTTATCAGCAACAACAACATGGAGTTCATCGACCAGACGAACTGCACGTTTAATGACATCGAGATGTCCGATTGTTAAGGGATCGAAAGTTCCAGGATAAACAGCTTTTTTCATAGCATTACCTCGCTTTATCTTTAGTATAACACGACTTCATGAAACCATAAACAAAGGAGAAATTAAAAATGAATGTTTATCGCAAAAGTTTACTCGTTCAACTCATGCTATTTATTGTCTTTATCATCATGGGTGGGTACACGATTTTAGAATTTTATTATCGACAGGACTATCACTGGATGGGATATGTTTTACTCGGGTTATTCGTCTTAGTTGCCGCACTGAGTTTTTATCTCTTCAAAAGAGATGATAAGACGATCTGCGTTATCACACAGCGTGAAATGCTGACGATGCGTTACCTCCTATATGCTTATTTTCTTGTCTATGTTCTAGAAATGATTCTACCCTCAATTATTAAGACAATCAATACCGAAATGTTAACGTTAGTAGCAGGTATATTGCTCATACTCATTGCTTTAGCAGGAACAATCATACAGTTCTTAATCTTAAAAGCAACTAAAACAAAAGAAGGGAGAACACTATGAAAACCATTCACGAAACCTATGTCCTAAAGAACGGTGTCAAAATCCCCAAAGTAGGATTTGGCACATGGCAAGTACCCAGTGGAGATATCGCTTATAACTCGGTGATGCTCGCTCTTAAAAATGGCTATCGACATATCGATACCGCAGCAGCTTACCAAAACGAAGCTTCGGTTGGCAAAGCGATAAAAGACTCAGGGATACCTCGAGATCAGATCTTTGTCACATCAAAACTTCAATCTCACATCAAAACCTATCAAGGAGCACTAGATGCTTTTGCAAAGACGTTGAAAGAACTTGATATGGACTATCTTGATCTCTATTTGATCCACGCACCATGGCCATGGAATGAAATGGGTAAAGATTGTAGTGCGGGTAATGTTGAAGCCTTCAAGGCGATGGAAAAACTCTACAAAGAAGGCAAGATCAAAGCGATTGGTGTCTCCAATTTTTCACCTAAAGATATGGACAATATCTTAAAACATTGTGAAATCATACCACACGTCAATCAGATTGCTTTCTTCATTGGAAACAACCAAGAAGAAACCCATAACTACTGTAACGATAAGGGTATCTTGGTAGAAGCCTATTCACCGCTTGCTATCGGATATGCACTCTCCAATGAAACGATTCAAAAGATGGCAAAGAAATACAATGTCACAGCAGCACAACTCTGTATTAGATATTGTATTGATAAGGGAACCGTACCACTTCCAAAATCAACCCATGAATCACGCATCATAGAAAATACAGGTTTAGAGTTTAAGATCAGTGATGAAGATATCAAATTCCTTGATACCATCAAAGATGATCCAAGACGTTGGAATTAATAATAAAAAGCGCATTGTCCGATGACAAGCGCTTTTTAATTATTCCTGCATCTTTTGTTGACATACTTCACAGTAACCATAAACGGTCATATCATGATGCGTAATTTTAAAGTGATGGTCGCTAGCTACTTGGGATGCAATGTGATCGAGATGGCAGTCAATTTCATACATTTTTTGACAACCTAAACAGATCATGTAGTGATGATGGTCTTGAGAACTCAAATAGTAGTACGAAGTATTTTTCATCGTACTTTTTGATAGAATGCCTTCTTGATAAAATGCATCAAGCGTTCTATAGATCGTTGATAGATTCATCGCGTGATCAGGCATTTCAGCATCAATCATCTCTGCACTCTTCGGTGCATGGGATTTTTTAAACTGCGATAAAATGAGTTTTCTTTGTTTTGTCATTTTCATGCAGACATCCTCCTTATTGATTTCACGATTAATAGAATAATCAAAATAACCGCATAGAGCGAAACAATGCTTGAACTCACAGGTAATTCAAGTGGATGTGCAATGAAGATACCAGCAATCACGATGACCAAAGATGAAATCATGCCGATGATTAAGGTGTTCTTAAATGATTTGGATAACTGACTCGCAATAATTGAAGGAAAGACGACGAGCGCTGATATCAGCAATGTACCAATGGTTCTAACACCGATGACAATAAAGAATGCGGTGAGTCCAGAGAGCATATAACCTAAAAGTTGGACTTTAATTTTTGAAAAACGTGCATAGTTTAAATCATAGGTCATCATGAGCAGTTTTCGATAAAAGACTAAAATAAATATGGCAATCAATAAAGTGATCAAAAGCGATAGAATCATTTCTGTAGTTGTTGCTGTAAAGATGTTACCGACGAGCATACTTTCAATCGAGATATTGAATCCGGATCCCTTTTTAATCATAATGAGACCTATAGCAAAAGCAACCGATGACACCAATCCAATGGCTGCATCACCATTCATTGTTTTGGTTGTTGATAAGTATTTTATCAAAACAGATGCAAGCATAACAAACGGGATAGCTATCCAAAGGGGTTCACCAGACAGTAGGATCCCTAAGATAATACCAGCAAAACTTACATGTGCCAAGCCATCAGCAATCATCGCTTGTTCATTTAATACTAAGAACGGGGAAAGAAGTGCTGCTGATAGTGCTAGAGCAACGCCAATGATGAGTGCGTTTTGAATAAATGAATAACTTAAAAATTCAATCATGATGATGCCCCCTATGCTCAAAATGCTGAAAGTCTTTGTATGGACCAAAAAACTTGACGTGTTGATCCACATACATAACCTGACTTTTTTCGGTCACCGCATCGGTTAGATCATGGGTCACATGTATGAGAGTCATGTTGGTCTCATGCTGAATCTCATCTAGGAGCAGATAAAACTTTTCACGAAATGATGGATCAAGTGCTGATGTCGGTTCATCTAAAATGAGTAAATCAGGATTTGAGATAAGTGCTCGAATAATAAAGACTCGTTGCTGTTGGCCTCCAGATAGATGTATCATAGAAGCGTTATAAAGATGAGAAATTTCCATGCGTTCAAGCCACGATTTAATGAGTTCACAATCGCTTTTTGTGGGTTTGAGTCGTTGTTTTTTCAATCCACTGTAGATTACTTCACGAACGAGAAGTGGAAGATTGGTTTTTGTGTTTAATTTTTGTGGAAGGTAACCCATGCGTGTCGCTTGGATATCGATAGTACCCATCGTTGGTTTTAACAAACCAACCAATGTCTTGACGAGGGTAGTCTTTCCGCTACCATTGGGTCCAACAATATGCAATATGGATCCTTTTTCTAAGTGGAAAGAAACATTAGATAGTACTTGAAATTTACCAAAGGACACGCTGACATCACGATAAGTAATCATTGATTATTGAGTGCAAGTTTGATGTGATTAATGTTACTTGAAAACAAATCAATATAACGAGCACCTTCCTCCTTTTCTTTAGAGGTTATATTGTGATAGCCATGTAATACCAATAGATTGAGCTCATAATCTTTTGAAGCCAACTCATTCACAATTTGAAGGGCAGCCTTTGGTTCTACCAATTCTTCGATAAAGAGGTAATGAATGTTTTCATCACTGACAAGCTTTGTAAACTGGATCAACTCAGCACTTGTCAAATCAGCATCAGGTTTGAAACTCTCAAAGAGAGATGTAATATCTAAATGATATCTTTTGCCAAATAAAGACATTGCATTATGACCAGCAAAATAGATTTTAGTATCGACATAACCACTTTGAATGAAATCATCTAATGCGTGGTGAAGCGCATCAATTTGTGCAATATAGTCATTAGCGTTTTGTGTATATACAGCTTCGTTTTCAGGATCAAGTGCTATAATTTCTTCCATAATGGCTTCGATTAATTGGATAGCAATCATGGGATCTGTCCAATAGTGAAGTTCATCTTCATGTTCATGATCATCTTCAATGGTTAGAGATAATAAATGATTGTGTTCCATATCATCTAACGTATAGTGATTGGATAGATCCATAACGACTGTATCATTTCCACCAATCTTACTTGGATCTTTGATCCATGTATCGATTTCTAGACTCGTGAAAATGAATAACTTAGCCTCTTTAATAGCAACCATATCCTTTGGAGTTACCTCGTAACTGTGTACTTCAACTCCTGGTGGAACGATTAAACTAACCGTCATATGATCCCCAACAATTTGACGTGCAAAATCATATTGAGGAAACATTGTTGTTACAATATCAGCTTGTTTTTGATTGGTACAAGATGAGATAAAAAATAATGTAATGGTAACCCATAAAAGTAGTGCAATCTTTTTCATGTTAAACTCCTTTTTGCAAATGATTTGCATTTACATTATAGCATGATGCTTCATTATTGCAAATGATTTGCAAATAGAATGCTTAATCATGCTAAAAAAAGTGTCATAAAACAGCGTCTTTGATTGAATATTGATTCTATCTATGCTACAATAATAGACGAGAACAAGAGTGGGATGATGATTTCCACTCATTTTATTGAGGTCATCATGAATTTTGAAAAATTAAAAGAAAAATTAATACCCATACTTGCGAAAAGGAACTTGAGTATCTATTCGATTCGTGCGAAAAAGGAATTTGGACAAAAGATTGTTGAAATTCTACTAGACACTGAAACGATGGATATCAATGAACTTGAAAAGATTCATCTAGAGTATGTAGAGACCCTTGATGATGACGATTTAGATCCCAATTACTACCTCGAGTTATCATCTTTAGGTGCGGAACGTCCCATTGATACGAAAGAAGATGTCATCCGCTTTAAATCGAGATATATCTACCTGTCATCGTCTGTTTACAAAGGGTATGGAACACTCATTGATTTTATCGATGACAAGATCATCTTAGAGATCAACGATAAAGGTCGCTTTAGAAAAATTGAAATTAAGTTTGATGATGCGCATAAGATGCGTACAGCCATCAAGTTTTAGGAGGAACATATGATTAGCAAAGAATTTTTCAAAAATATTGATCTGGTTGCTGAAGAAAGAGAATTAACACGCGAACAGGTTCTTGAAGCATTTGTCCAAGGGATGATTGCTGGCTGTAAAAAAGCGCACGATGTACGCTCATGTCGTGTAGACATCAAAGAAGATAAGAACGAGATCAATGTTTATAAACAACATCTGGTTGTTGATGAATACTCGATAGATGCCGATAAAAACTATCAACAAATGCTTTTATCAGAAGCAAAAGAAATCAATTCACGCATCAAAGTAGGTGACATCTTGGAACAAAAGATCGATCCACGTGATTTTGGTCATTTCGCTGTACGTGATTTTAAGAGTCGTCTAAACGAAACATTGATCACCATGCAAAAAGAAAATCTTTATAAACATTTCAAAGCATATGAACACGAAATGATTACAGCACGTATTATCGATGTCACCGATGAACACTACCGTTTAGATATTGGTAAAGATCTCACCACATTGCTTCCTAAAAAGGAAGCACTTCCCAAGGATAACTTCCATGTTGGTGATTATGTGAGAGTTTACGTCTCCGATGTCGAGATGAAGACCAAATGGCCGAAGGTTTTTGTCAGCCGTTCACATCCATCCCTAATTATTCGTCTTTTGGAAAGCTTTATTCCAGAAATCAAAGAAGGCATTATCGAAGTTATGGGTATATCACGTGATCCAGGCGATCGATCAAAAATTGGTGTAAAATCCAACGATCCCAAAGTTGATCCAATTGGTGCATGCGTTGGTGAAGGTGGATCACGTATTAGAGAAATCGTTAAGGCTCTCTCCGATGAAAAGATAGATTTATTTAGATGGAGCGATAATGAAAAGGATTTAATCGCAAATGCCCTTCAACCCGCTGAAGTCAAAGCGGTAACCCGTGTAAATCCCAAAGAAAAGACAGCACTTGCCATTGTGCCAGATAATCAGTTATCTCTAGCCATTGGTAAACTTGGACAAAATGTCAAACTCGCTGTTCAAGCATGTGGATGGAGTATTGACATTAAGTCAGAAACCATGGCACAAGGTGAAGGCATTCTCTACTAATAAGAGGTGATGACCATGCAAAAAGTTAAAAAGATACCCATGAGAACATGTGTTGTTTCCAAAGAGGTACTCCCTAAAAAAGAGTTGATCCGCATTGCAGCAACCAAAGAAGGTATCGTATCGATTGATCTGAAGGGTAAAGCTCCAGGAAGAGGAGCCTATTTGAAATTAGCAGAGGATGTTATCTTACTAGCTAAAAAAAATAAAGCCCTTGATCGCAAACTAGAGGTCACAGTTCCTGATACAATCTATGAGGAATTGCTTAAGCTTGTCCATGAATAACACGTTAGGACTTGCTTATCGCGCACGAAAGGTCGTCGTCGGTACTGATCTTACGATTTCATCACTTCGTATGGGAAAAGTACAACTCATTTTACTTGCAACAGATACGTCACACACGACCAAAAAAAAGATTTATGACAAAGCAAAGCATTATCAAGTCGATGTCATCGAAGAACTCTCTTCGGATGATCTATCGCATGCATTAGGCAAAGATGACATCAAGGTGATTGGAATTACCGACAGGGGGTTTAGTCAGTTATTGATGAGTCTAAGAAGGAAGTGATTTTATGCCTGTGAACAAAAACAAGAAATTTATTAACAAAAAACCAGTCTACAAAAAACCCGTAACCCCACAGCGTAAGGATACGAAGAAGGATCAAGGTGAAAAAGTGCTGGTTTATAAACCTGACATGAATGTTGCACAAGTCGCCGAAGGACTCGGTTTATCCAATGCAGCCATGATCAAACGATTGATGCAGCAAGGTCTGATGACTTCAGTCAATCAGGTGATCGATCGTGATACGATTGAAATCATCGCAATGGATGAAGGTTATGAAGTCAAAGACGAAGTGATAACCGATGTCACACGTTACGATGAAATGGAGATCAAAGATGATCCTAAAGACTTGGTCAAACGCCCTCCAATTGTCACCGTCATGGGTCACGTTGACCACGGTAAAACAACACTTCTAGACGCGATTCGTAAATCACGAGTGGTCGAAGGTGAAGCCGGAGGTATTACGCAACATATTGGTGCTTATCAGGTTGTTAGAAATGGTGAAGCGATTACCTTTATTGATACCCCAGGACATGCTGCATTTACAGAAATGCGCGCTCGTGGAGCGAAGGTGACAGACATTGTTGTCTTAGTTGTTGCTGCTGATGATGGCGTTATGCCACAGACATTAGAAGCACTCGATCATGCAAGAGCAGCCAATGTACCTATCGTTGTAGCAGTTAATAAGATGGACCGTCCTCAAGCCAATTCAGAGCGTGTGATGAATGAACTCTCGGAGAAAGGTCTCATACCTGAAGCATGGGGTGGAAAAACTCCGTTTGTGATGGTATCAGCACTCAAAAGACAGGGACTTGAAGAATTACTCGATGTCATTCAATTGAT
The DNA here is from genome assembly GCA_034005105.1 of Acholeplasmataceae bacterium. GTDB lineage: Bacteria > Bacillota_I > Bacilli_A > Acholeplasmatales > Acholeplasmataceae > Peloplasma. Next base: position 37,082 of record JAVEVJ010000006.1, read on the forward strand.
CAGTGAAATCGAAGAATTTAAAGCCAATCCTAAACGTTTAGCTAAAGGTACAGTTATTGAAGCTTCCCTTGACAAAGGAAGAGGTCCCGTTGCAACTCTCATTATTGAAACAGGAACACTCCATGTAGGAGATTATATCGTTATCGGCAATACCTATGGCAAAGTTCGAACGATGAATGATGATTTAAAGAAGCGCTATAACGAAGCATTGCCTTCTCAACCTATCGAAGTCACAGGTCTCAATGAAGTTCCTCAAGCAGGTGATATTTTCATGGCATTTAATGATGAACGTATCACACGAGATATCGCTTTAGAGCGACAATCACGTCAGAGAGAAACCGAAGCAAAAACAACAAAGAAAGCTTCACTTGACAAGATGTTTGGTGAAATTGAATCAACTGAAAAAGAACTCAACATTATCATTAAAGGTGATGTTCAAGGTTCCATTGAAGCATTAAAAAACTTACTTGAAAAAATCGATATTGAAGGTTTTCATGTCAATGTTGTCAGATCAAGTGTTGGAGCTATCACTGAAAATGATGTAACCTTAGCTTCAGCGTCACATGCAATTATTATTGGTTTTAATGTCAGACCTACGCTTGCAGTTAAACAAGTGGCGGATCAACAAGGCGTTGAAATAAGACTCTACAATATCATCTACCGTGTACAAGAGGACATAGAAGCAGCCCTCAAGGGAATGCTTGAACCCACTTTTGAAGAAATCGTTACCGGTCAAGCTGATGTACGTGATATCTTCAAGATATCAAGAATTGGTACGATCGCTGGATGTTATGTGACCGATGGTGTGATCAAACGTGACGCGATTGCTCGAGTTATTCGTGAAGGTATCGTTATTTATGAAGGAAAACTGGCATCACTTAAACGCTTTAAAGATGATACCAAGGAAGTCAAAGCAGGTTATGAATGTGGACTATCAATTGAAAACTTCAACGATATCAAAGTTGGAGATGTCATTGAAGCATCCCAGATGAAGGAAGTCGAGGTGGACTAGTATGTCGATTACTACCGATCGTCTGGCAAGCCTAATTCAGCGTGAGCTTGCTCCTATAATTAATGCTGAAGTCAAAGATAAGAGCTTTGGTTATATTAACTTAACCGAAGTAAAAGTCACCAAAGATATGTCATTTGCAAATGTTTATTACACCATTTTATCTGATGATGAAAAGGTGCTCGAACGTGCAAAAAAGGTTTTAGAAGAAACCAAAGTACAGATTCGTATGGAATTAGCTAAAAAAATCAAGAACATCAGAAAAATTCCTGATCTCGTCTTCAAATACGATGAAGCACTAGCTTATGGCAATCGTATCGACAAGATTCTTAAAACAATAAAGTAACTTCGGTTACTTTTTTTGTCACTTGGAGATGGTATAATAAAGACGGTGAAGACAATGTTTGCAAAAGTGGTAATCGATATCAAACACGAAGAAGTTAATCAGCTCTATGACTATATCGTTCCTGAGTCCTTTCAGGATTTTTTGGTGCGTGGTATGCGTGTGATTGTCCCCTTTGGATTGAGTTCATCACCACGTTTAGGCATTGTGATTGAAACGACAGATCAATCACTTAGTGCAACCAAAGAGATTCTTGAAGTTTTAGATGCAGTTCCAGTCATTGATGATGAAATATTTTATATGCTAAAAGAGATGGCTCAAGGAAGCCTAGAGCTCATATCAGCCCTCTATCAAACAGCCATTCCAACTGAATTATTGGTCAGCTACCAAAAGGTTGTCAAACTGATTAATAAAGATAAAATTCCTCTTGATTTAAACCCTTTTTTTAATACAAGAGGTGTTTGGAGATTAAAGAAGAAAGATCAGATCTACTATCACCGTATCAGACGATTAAAAGAACAAAAAGTAATTGATATAGAAACAGTGATTAGAGAAAAAAAGACAGAGAAAAAAGAAGCATATTATCGATACAACCAAGAACATAACTATCCTAGGATAACCAAATATCCTATGCTTGATGAACAAACCTTATCCAAAGAAGAACTTCAAAAAGAGGATTTACTCCAATTAGGACTTACTGATTCCATGATTAACACGCTTGTTAAACATGATGTCTTAAGGAAATATCTAAAGGACGTGATGCGAGAGATTGAACACGTCTATCCACTCGAATCGAAACAAATTACGTTAACCGATGAACAAGCAAAAGCTGTACACGAAATCACGCACCAAAAGAAGCATTCCTGTTTCCTACTCAAAGGTATTACGGGATCAGGCAAGACTGAAGTCTACTTAGAAGCAATTCAACATCATATCGCTAAAAAACAATCTGTTCTCCTATTAGTTCCTGAGATTCAACAGATTCCACAGATGGCGATGCGAATCCAATCGAGATTCAAAGATCTCATCATTTATCATTCGAGTTTATCAAAAGGTGAACGCTATGATCAATATCGAAAACTGATCAACAGTGATGTATCGATTGTTCTAGGAACAAGAAGTGCTCTCTTTTTACCCATTAAACAGTTATCCCTTATCATCATAGACGAAGAACATGATGAGAGTTATATTCAAAAAGAAGGCGTCTTTTACGATGCAAGAGAACTCTTAATCGCACGCGCTAAGTATTTAGACATACCGATTGTCTTCGGGTCTGCTACACCGAGCATTGAAGCGATGTATAAGGCCAAAAAGAAGACCTATAACCTCCTTGAACTAACGAAGCGACCCTTTGATTTAGAATTACCCAAAGTCACATTAGTTGATATGAAAGAAGAGCTTAAGGCTAAACACTTATCAATCTTTTCAAGACCACTCTTAAAAGCGATCGAAGATCGGCTAGCAAAAAAAGAACAGACCATCTTATTCCTCAATCGAAAAGGTTATGCTCCATTTGTGATGTGTCGTGCATGTGGTGATGTACCTCATTGTCCGCATTGTGATATATCGCTTGCATTCTATAAGGATAAAAAAATACTCAAATGTCCTTACTGCGGTTACGAGGTTGCTTATCAAGGTGAATGTAGGGTTTGTCACGAACCAAAGGTTAGAGAAGTAGGTATCGGTATTGAATACGTTCATGAACAACTTCATAAACAGATACCCAAAGCAAAAGTGATCCGCATGGATCAATCCTCTACAAAGACGAAATTGGCACACGAAATTTTATGGCATGATTTTAAAGAGGAAAAAGCGGATATCTTAATCGGTACACAGATGGTCACCAAAGGACTTGATTTTCCAAAAGTGACACTTGTTGGTATACTGATGAGTGATATGCTCTTAAAGATTCCTTCCTATCAAAGCAGTGAAAAAGCGTATATGACCTTGATGCAAGCCATCGGTAGATCGGGAAGAAATCTAGACGGTGAAGCGATCATACAAGGTTATGATCTCTCACACTTTGCGATCAAGAGCATTGAAAAGGGCTATGATTTCTTTTATAAAGAAGCGATTTATCAAAGAAAACTGTTAGGCTATCAACCCTTCAATAAAACATCACAGATTCTCTTTTCAGGTTCACAGTTTCTAAAAACGTATCAAGTAGCATTTTTGATGAAAAGAAAATGTGTTGAACTTGGTTTTGAAGTTTTAGGACCTTCACAAGCATTGATCAAACGCATCAAAGATAACTACCGCTTTACACTCACACTTAAGTACCAAGATCAACCAATGAAACCTCTTTATGATCTGATCCAAGCGATGAGAACAGATCTCATTCATATCCAATTTTTACCCACACTCGATATATGGTAGGTAATCTATGAATATTGTATTTATGGGAACACCCAGTTTTGCACTGCCAATCTTAGATATGCTTTATCAAGAGCATCATGTGATGCTCGTTGTAACTCAACCAGATAAAGTTGTCGGCAGAAAAAAAGTGATAACTCCATCCCCTATTAAAGAAAGAGCTCAAGCATTAAATCTTGAGGTTTTTCAACCTGCAGAACTCAAAAAAGATTATCAAAAAATCATTGATCTCAATCCCGATCTTATCGTCACCGCTGCATATGGTCAAATGCTTCCAAAAGCTTTGCTAGATCACATAACAGCCATCAATGTCCATGGATCACTTCTTCCTCAATATCGTGGAGGAGCTCCCATTCAATATGCACTTTTTGATGGACTCAAACAGACAGGAGTTACCATCATGTTTATGGCTTATGCAATGGATAGTGGAGATATTATTAAACAAGAAGCTTTGGATATTGCTCCTGATGATGATTATCAATCATTATCACAAAAATTATCTCATCTTGGAAGTAGACTTTTATCAGATGTATTAAATAGCTATCCACATGTTACAAGAATCAAACAGAACGGTGAGGAAGCAACTTATGCTTACACACTCAAATATGAAGATGAAATCATCTCATTTTCAATGACCTCAGAAAAACTGATCAACAAAATTAGAGGTTTATCTCCAGAACCAGGAGCAACGCTTCTTCATCAAAAGTCAACCATCAAAGTTTATGGTGCTAAAAAAAGTGATATAATAGACAGTAAAGCAGTTCCTGGTATGATTCTATCAGCTAAGAAGAAGTTGATTATCCAAGCAAAAGATGGAGCCATCGAGATAACTAAACTTCAGCTACCAGGTAAACGAATCATGATGGCAAACGATTTTTTAAATGGTCAAAATATCTTTGCTGAAGGTGATGTCTTAATAGAAGGGAGCCTCAAATGATGGGCGAAACAAAAAAGAAAAAAGTCATTTATACACGACAAGAAATGTTTGAATTAAACAAAAAAATCTTACAGAAACGTGGTGTATCCTTGGAATCGATTGCAGAAATAAGTTTCAAGCAGCAATCGCGTTACTCCGATAATGTCTCACGAGAACTCTGTATGGAATCTGTAGAGAAAATATTATCACTTAGAGATGTCTTTCATCACGTTCAACTCGCATGTGAAATTGATCGCATCGCTGAAGAGGGGTTATTTCAAGGACCCATACAAGATATTATCTATGAAGATTTAGGACTTTTCGGTATCGATGAAACCATGGGACTTGATGTCTCAGGTATCTATGGAACGATTGGTCAAACCAATTTTGGTGATATCGATGTCAATAAACACGGCATTGTTAAACGCTTAAATGATGCGGGTAAAGAAGACGGTATCTGTCATACATTTTTAGATGATATCGTTGGAGCGATCGCTGCAGCAGCATCAACACGTGTTGCTCAGGTACTCAATGAAGAAATCGCTCATGAAGATATTGGAGTCAAACGTTTTAGTATCTTTGATCTCGACTAAAGGATGGTTTTGTGAAAAGTAAACTTAGGGACAAAATGAATGTAAAAACGCTTGGTAAAGGCATTTTTGCAAAGTTTTTTGGTTTTGAACAAGGCGTCGACATCACCGATGATGTCGCCGTTCTTTTCCGTCGCAATGTCGTCATAAAGAACATCGTCTTCATTTCAAATATCATGTATTCGATCATTTTGTTCTTGTTGTCTTTGTCAACAAAAGATCAGGTATCCAACTGGATTGTCACAATCATTGCATTTCCACTGACCTATGTGATCAACGCACTCCTTAAGAAATTAATCAATAACGATCCCCATGATAAGACCAAACAGAGTGTTGCAATGTACGTTTCCGCATTTTATATCTTCTTTTCATCCATTTTAATTTATGCGAGACTCTATCAAATTGATTACTTTGAAACTGCAGCCTACATCCTCATGTATTATGCAGTCGTTGTCATATCGCTTTATCAGGAACGTAAACTCTTGTCATCATCCTTTCAGGGATTGCTCGCACTCTTGACGGTGATTCATTTTATTTGGCCTTTCTCGCTTGAAAGACTTGCTGAAGGTAAGACATTTTTAGAATTTTTACCCGCATTTATACGTTCCAGTGAATTTAGCGATGTCTTGCTTCGAACCATTTTATTCATCTTGTTTTATTTTGTTGTCTACGCCATTGTCTCGATGGGGCAATACATGCAGGAAGAACGCAAGAAAGAACTTATCAAAAGACGACAGGTTCAAGGTGATTTTTCACACATCGTAGGTGATTTATTCTCTGTTGTGTTTTCAAGCTCGTATACGCTGATGGATCGTCGACATGCATCGCAAGTACAACAGATGGCTGAAAAACTTGCTGATTATTATGGATTATCAAGTGACAAGGTATCAGCGATGAATCGCTATTCACTGATACATCTTCAGTATCAAGAGATAAAAAACATGCTGATTGATATGAATACCTTTGGTGAACAATCCTATGATTTTCTAAAAGAAAAGACAGAGTTAGGTTCTCAGATTGCTAAGCGGATGCAGCTTGCTCAAAAATGTGAAGATATCGCACGTGCTCATATTGAGGATTCTGCCAATGAAAAGTTTCTAAAAGAAATGCTTCTCATTCAACCAGAAACCGAATCACAGATTATCTTATTAGCTGATCTATACATCACGATGAGGGGACCCAAACCCTATAAACGTCCGATGGCACATTCCATCGTTTTAAAGTCATTCCAAAATGAACTGGGACAATACTTTGATCACGATATTAAAGAGCGTTTTTTAAAGTTTCATGATGAGTTTGCGGAGATGTATAATAATTTCTAAAATGAGAGGTCTCATCCGTTGACTTTTCAGTGATCATCGTGTATGATGAACAAGGAATACAATTAAATCCAGTTTCACTTATTCAGAGCTATCGAGGCTAGTGACCGATGACATAGCAGCAACCTACTTCAATTAGGTGCTAAGTACGAGGGGTTAAGTGACCCATCAATAAGGACAAATTCCAAACACGTGGTGTTTCTCCTTGGAGAAACATTTTTTTATGAAAGAGAGGTATGAAATGAAAATACTATTTAGCAGTGAATCTGTTACCGAAGGTCATCCTGATAAAGTTGCCGATTACATATCGGATGCGATCTTAGATGCTGCACTCGAACATGATCCTCATGCAAGAGTTGCATGTGAGACAGCTGTTACAACCGATTACTGTCTGCTTTTTGGAGAGATCTCTACAACGACTAAGATCGACTATGACAAGGTGGTTAGAAAGGCTATCTCTGAAATCGGCTACAATAAAAAAGAATATGGATATAACGCAGAAGATGTCGTTATCGATGTTCGCATTAAACCTCAATCTCCAGATATTGCGCAAGGTGTAGATGCTAAAGAAAACAAAGAGATGGGAGCTGGTGATCAAGGCTTTATGTTTGGTTATGCAACCAATGAAACCATCACGTTGATGCCGCTACCTATCTATCTTGCTCATCGCTTGTCAGAACGACTTGCTGAGGTTAGAAAAAAAGGAATTATTTCAGGTCTTCGCCCCGATGGAAAGACTCAAGTTACCGTACAATATAATGAAAAACACCAGATCGAAGCGATTCATACCGTTGTTCTTTCAACGCAACACGATGAATCATGGGATCAAGATGATCTGAAAAAAGAACTCATCAAGCATGTGATAGAACCCACATTAAGAGGTTATGATACATCACATACCATCTACAAAATCAATCCAACGGGTCGCTTTGTCATCGGTGGTCCGCATGGGGATGCAGGTTTAACAGGAAGAAAAATCATCGTTGATACCTATGGAGGTTATGCACGACATGGTGGAGGTGCATTCTCAGGAAAAGATGCAACCAAAGTGGATCGAAGTGCAGCCTATATGGCACGCTATATTGCTAAAAACATTGTCGCATCAGGTATCGCTGATCGCGCAGAAATCCAAATCGCTTATGCGATAGGAGTCGCTGAACCTATCTCGTTATACATCAACACATTTGATACTGAACGCGTTCCATTAGAACGCATCTATGAAGTCGTTAATAAAAACTTTAATCTAAGACCCGCAGCTATCATCAAAAAACTCAATCTTCAACGTCCCATCTACAAGAAAACATCAAATTATGGTCATTTCGGAAGAGAAGATGAAGCATTTACGTGGGAAAAGATTGATATGATTGCAATCTTTGAAGAACTATTATAAAATAAGTGCTAGGGTGAAAACATGGAAAACTTAGCTAAACTTGAAATAAGACGTCAAAGAC
>JAVEVJ010000044.1:0-9572 GCA_034005105.1 Acholeplasmataceae bacterium
CGATTGCACTTTTCAAGGTAAATTTGCAGACAAACGATATGATGCTTGGGATAAAAAAGAGATGAGATTTCAAGAAACACCTTATATTCCTTCAGATTTATCAACTGAACTGTCGAAGGAGGAGAAGGAGCAACTTTTAACCGATGTTCAGGCTGTTTTTGGTTGCTCCTGAAAATGACTAAAAGTTAAAGTAGGCTTTAGCATTATAGTAACTAATATCTTTAACAATTTCGGAAAGTAATTTCATGTCGTTTGGAAAGAGTCCTTTTTCAACTTCTTCTCCAATCATTTGACATAAGATACGTCTAAAATATTCATGTCTTGGATAGCTAAGAAACGATCTCGAATCGGTTAACATACCAATAAACTTTGAGATGAGTCCATTATTAGCGAGTGCCTTCATCTGTTTGGTCATACCATCAATGGTATCTAAAAACCACCACGAGGAACCAAATTGAATTTTACCGGGGATACCTCCACCTTGAAAAGCTTGCATCATCGTTATGGCGACTTCAAAGTCTCTGGGATTCAAGGTATATAAAATCGTTTTGGGTAGTTCACCACTCTGATCGAGTGCATCCAGTAACTGAGCTAATGGTTTAGCAATCAGTCCATCATTGATACCATCAAAGCCTGTATCGGGTCCTAAGTTTTTAAGCATTCTCTCAGAGAGATTTCTGAGTGCACCGATATGATACTGTTGAACCCATCCTCTTTTGGCATACTGTTGACCAAAGAATGTGAGCATATGTCCCTTATACTTTTCAATCTCATAAGGGGTTAGGAGTTCGTGATGAATCGCTTTATCATAGATCTTAGCAACCTCTTCTGTGGTTGCTTTTTCATAGTGAACGTTATCCAGTGCATGATCCGATAATCTCGATCCTCTTTCATGAAAGTAATCGATACGTTCAATCAAAGCTTTCTTGAGAAGTTCGAGTGTGTTAAGTGGATAACCGACAACCTTGCTGAGCTTTAAGATCCAATCCTGATACCATGATAAATCAATATTGATCGCTTTATCTGGACGAAATGCGGGTAAAACACGTGTTTTAAAGGTAACATCTTTATCCAAAAGTTCGTGCCACTCCAGTGAATCGGTTGGGTCATCAGTTGTACAGATGATTTCAACGTTGCTCATTGCTATCATCTGTCTTGCACTGAGTGTTTTTAGCTGTTTGTTGACGCGATCATAAATTGATTTTGCTGTATGTGGTGATAAAAGATCATCAATACCAAAATAACGTTTTAGTTCAAAATGAGTCCAGTGGTAGAGTGGATTTCCCAAGAGTTGTGGAACAACTTCTGCCCATTTCATAAATTTTTCTTCATCGGGTTTATTGCCTGTAATATAATCTTCTGTCACACCGTTAGCTCGCATTAAACGCCACTTGTAGTGATCACCCGATAGCCAAGCATCAAAAAGATTATGAAACTTCTTGTCTTCATAAATCTCTTTTGCGTCCAGATGACAGTGGTAATCAATAATGGGTAATGTGCTTGCGTATGTGTGATAGAGTTCTTTTGCAACATCACTTTGAAGTAGAAAGTCATCGTGTATGAATGGTTTCATATGGGCTCCTTGAATCGTTATAAGATGATGTATGACACGTGAAAAGGTACAAGATGGTTCACTTTATAGTCAATCCAACTTGATACATCATTATGTATACTCGTTAGAAAAGAAATACCATTGTATGTGATTATGCTGTTAGCATAGTTGATTTATTTTAACCGTCTATATATACGGACGGTGTCTATTACTAATTTGATTTTACCATGCAATGAAACCGTTGTCAATAGTTTTAATCAAGCGCTTACATAAGTGTACTTATGTTTGTCCATTTTAGTTAAGAAATGACCATTTTCTAAAGATTACAATTGACACGAACATAAAAAAAAGTGGAATCAACTGACTCCACTTCTTCTATTATGCTCTTTGTTTGCGTTTCTTGATAATTCCTAAAGCAGTTGATGTTAAGATTAACACACCAATTGCCACAATGGCTACAATCGCTCCAGTGCCAAGTCCTTCTTCTTCACCAAATCCTTTATTTGCGAGTAGTTCCTGCCATTTGGTATCCATCTCCTGCTTAAGTGTCAGGTTGAACCGATAAACTTCATCATTATCGTTGATTCTAACATCATAAGATGCTGCGTAATCTTCAAACGATCCACCAGGCGCAATCATTTCTTCAAAAACATCTTTGCGAGGTGTTGAATAACCTACAAACTCGGTGTTTTGTCTGGCCTGATCTGCTTCTAACATGAAATTGATGAATTGATAAGCAAGTTCCAGATCGGCACCTACTGGAATAACAAAACCATCCATCCAGACATTGGTTCCTTCTTCAGGAACATAAAATCCAAGATTTTCATTTTCACTCATCAAATAATTAGCATCACCAGAATATGAAACAGCGACATCATAGCGTGCAGGATGTAACATAGCTTCGAAGATATCATCGGTAATAACTGAAACTTGAGGTGTCAGTCCTGTGCTCAACCAAGCCATCGCATCTGTCATTTCAGCTGCTGTTGGGTGATTGATGCTTTGTGCACCGGTTGATTTGAGAGCGGGCATGAAGGCATCTCTTGCACTGTTATAAAATGCTATTTTGTAGGCGTCGTTATGAAGAATATCCCATCCAGTTAAATCATTTTCATCCACGGTTAACGTGTTGTATAAGATACCTACATTTCCCCAGAAATAAGGTACGCTGTAGTTGAGTAAATTAAACCCATCTTCAGGATCATCTTTGACGCGTGTTAAAATCTGATTGAGCCCATCAGCAAGATCTGTTTCTGGATCAAATGTTGTTATTTTTGTCCAATCAATTTCTTGAATGAGTGATTCAGAAGCTAGTTGCTCAATCGCATAGTCACTGGGTATGACAAGATCGTATTGATTTCCACCTTTAATTTGTGTAATTGCAACTTCATTGGAATCAAATGCGATCTGTTTGACTCTGACTTCATAGGTTTCTTCAAATAAACTTACGAGATCATCATCAATATATTCACCCCAATTATAAAGATGTAGTGTCGGTCCGCTCTGGCATGATGCAAGCAGAGTAAACAACACAATAAATACCGATAATATCAAAACTTTCTTCATTCTAGTTCCTCCATTTTTTTATTCGTTTTGAAGTAGTCGACCATAATTTTTCCTCCAATGATGACCAGGATAATCGTTGATAACGCATTGATGATGGGCTTTGGGGAAAGTCTATTGGTATAAAGATAAATCGAAATATTTTTATCTCCTGATGAGCCAGCTACGAAGTAACTGATGATAAAATCATCAAAACTCATCGTAAACGCGATGGCTGCACCAGCAATAATGGCCACTTTGATCTGAGGGAGTATTACCTTGATCAAAGCTTTGAGTGGTGATGCTCCTAAATCATAGGCAGCATCAGCAATGTTTGGATCTAAGCTCTTCACTTTGGGATAGACCGTAATCAATACGTAAGGTGTTGAAAAAGCGATATGAGCAAGGAGCATGGTGTTATAGGATGGTGCAATTCGTAGTGCTCCAAACAAGACGAGCAGTGATACAGCTGTAATAATTTCTGGACTGACGATGGGAATGTTATTTACCGTCATCGTCACATCCCTGATCACACGTTTGGTCTGTGTTAATGCAATAGCTGCAAGCGTTCCGATCACCGTTGATACAAAGGTAGAAGCTACAGCAATCCAAAGTGTCATAAAGACAATCGACTGTCTAGGATTTGTCCAATTGAAGAGTTCACGATCGGTGAATAGTTCAACATAACGATCGAAGGTGAATCCACTCCATCTTGTGAGCGAGTTTGCTTCGTTAAAACTAAACACTGCTATCGAGATAATCGGTGCATAAATAAAGAGTAAGACCAAGATAAGAAATAAGATTTGGGGGAGGTTAATAGACTTCTTTTTCATTGCTGTTAACCCCCTTATATTTATCCAATTTTTTGATATAATAAACAATACCTAAAATCACAATTGATAGCACGATTGCAACTGCACTTGCGTAGGCAATTCGTCCGTTGTTGATAATGCTTTTTTCAATCAGTGTACCAATCATATAGATGTTTTGTGAAGGTGCTAAATACTGCGGAATAATGATCGTTGTCGCTGCGGGTAGAAACACCATCAAGATACCCGATAAAACACCGGATAGTGACAATGGAATAATGACTTTGATCAACGTTTTAAACCTAGATGCTCCTAAATCAGCTGCAGATTCCATCAAGTTGGGATCTATTTTCGATAATACCGCATAGATCGGTAGTACCATAAAGGGTAAATAGACATAGACTAATCCGATAACAACACCCGAAAATGAATCGATCAAAAATGGAAACAACATGCGAATGATCTGTTCTAAAGCTCTGACTCGAAGTAGCATGTTAATCCACATCGGTGCATTGATCAAAAGCAGCATCGTCATCTGAGATCTAAGTTTCATGCGTGTAATAAAATAAGCAAGTGGATAACCAATCAGTAGTGTAACAATCGTGGTTGCAGCAGCAATCCATAACGAGGATGTCATCGCTCTGACAAATGCTGTTGCTTTTAAGAAATCAAGATAGTGTGAGAATGTAAAACTGATCGGGAAAATGCCACTGGCATTATCGTATTGAAATGATGAGACGATAAGTAAGAAAATGGGAATGACAACCAAGATGATCAGAACAAAATAATAGGGAATACTTAAGTAATTTTCAAGTTTACGCTTTTTCTTAGCGTAACGTGGTTGTTCAGTGATTACCATTGTTCCATCACATGTAAATCTTCAGGACCAAAGGATAGGTCAATTTCAGAACCTTCTTCCCTATAATCTGTGGTATGAATCGTATAGGTGCGATGCTTGGTTTTCACATCAATTTCATAGTGAACACCTTTAAAGGCTACCGAATCAACGATGCCAGTTAATTGCCCATTTCCCTTTTCAACAATATCGATATCCTCAGGACGAATCACAATATCGACCGCTTCATTACGCGAAAATCCATTATCTACACAGACATAATCTTGATCGTCAAAGTTCACAAGAAAATCATCTTTCATGATGCCTGGAATAATATTTGATTCACCTATGAAGTTTGCAACAAACTTGTTGGCTGGTTCATTATAGATATCTTCAGGTGTACCAATTTGGAGAATTTCACCATTGTTCATAACGACAATCTTGTCGCTCATTGTCAAAGCTTCTTCTTGATCGTGAGTTACAAAGATAAAGGTGATTCCAGCATTGCGTTGAATCTCTTTAAGTTCGTATTGCATCTCTTGACGAAGCTTTAAGTCAAGTGCAGCAAGCGGTTCATCTAAGAGTAATACTTTGGGTTCATTAATGAGTGCACGAGCAATCGCTACACGCTGTTGTTGACCTCCAGATAATTTATGAACGGGACGTGTTTCATATCCCTCAAGTCCGACCATTTTTAGATAACGCTGAACTTTTTCTCGGATCTCATTTTCCTTTGTCTTACGTGTGACAAAAGTTTCCTTAATATTATTTATTTCTTCTTTTAGGTTTTGAATCACAAGCATATCTTTTTCAAGATTCATACGTTTTGTCATCTCTTGAATCATCATCTTTTTTTCTGAATTAGGATCTCTAATCTCTTTGATGGCATCCTTTAGTTCTCTTTTGTATTCCTTGATCTCTGACTTATCTTTGGTCATGCGCATCTTGAGTTGATAAGATTCCGTGATATCCCTTATTTTTGCAAGTGTTGCTAGAGAATCATTTTTTACTCTGAGTCCGAAAGCAACATTTTCAAACACATCTAAGTGAGGAAAGAGAGCATAACGTTGAAAAACGGTATTGGTTGGACGCTTATGTGCGGGTGTATCTAGGATACTTTTTCCATCAAAAAGGACCTCGCCAGCGGAAGGTTCGATAAAACCGCCGATAATGCGCAGCGTTGTCGTCTTCCCACAACCAGAGGGTCCCAGAAGTGTTACAAATTCATTTTGCTCGATGGTTAAGTCGATACCTCTTAAAACGACTTGACCATTAAATTCTTTCGTGATGTCTTTCAATTCGATCAGCGCAGCCATTGTTTCCTCCTTGTTTACTCCGTATAAACGGTAGCCAGTATTTGTTTACATTTGTTTAGAGATTGTAAACTGAAAGTTCATTTATGTTAAACCATAACACATCTATTATATATAATCTTGATAGATTGTCAACCTTTTTAAATTGGGTTTTTTAGGTTATTATCCTATGGATAAGTGCTATGCTTATCTTATGAAAAGAGAAATCTATTATGCTATACTATAATCAAATCGTATTTGAGGTGAATTTTTTGTTTCAGTTAGCACTTTCCTATCAATTAAAGAAAAAGTTTATCGTTCAAGGACTTTTGTTTTTCTTCATGTTTATGCTGATCTACTTTATCGTCGATTATCTCAATATGTCCTATCCTCAAATGATTCAAACTTATGGGTTGTTTTTAGTAATTCTTAATATCATTCTCAATATCATCATGTCCTTGCTATCTGCTTTCTTAATGAATTTATCCCAAGCGATGGTTGAACTCAAGGGAAAAGAAGGTAAAGCACAAAGTTTTGGATTCTTTTCAGTTCTCTTTGGTGTCTTGACCTATGGGTGCACATCCTGTGTGATTGCTTTCTTTACATCAATAGGCATCGCTTTTTCTGTAGCTATTTTACCGCTTGCAGGTCTTCCTTATAAGTTAATTTCGCTTTTCTTGATTATCTTGGGACTTCTCTTCATTCGAAAGGAACTAAATAGCAATCACTGCAAAGTAAAACTTTGAAAGTACTCATGGGGAGAATCGCTTTTCGATTCTTCCCTTTTTTATTGACACCCTGTTTTTTTAAGCGTATACTGTAAATGTGACAGGGTTGTCACTTTTGGAGGAGTTATGCCTAAAGAGACTTTTATCAATTTAAAACCTGATAAAAAACAAAAGATTATTGATGCGACTATCAAAGAACTATCGATCCATCCTTATGAGCATATCAATCTTGCAAATATTATCAGAGATGCTCAAATTCCTAGAGGGTCTTTTTACCAATATTTTGAAAATAAAGATGATCTCTATTTGTTTTTTACATCCTATATTTCTGAGAAAAAAGCAGAAATGTTTAAAGATGTCTTCGATATGACAACTGAGATGACCTTTATCATGAGATTTAAAAAAATATTTTTAAGAGGTTTTGAGTTTGCTCATGCCTATCCGAAACTTGTCCAAGCAGGTTATTATATGACCCAGTCACCTCTTTTTAGGGAATCAAAGCTTTACCAAGCATCCTATGAAGCAGGTATTAAGTTTTTTGAACAAATGATTAAGCGTGATCAAGATAAGGGTATCATCAGAGATGAAGTGGATGCACGCATGCTAGCAAGTGCAATCTTAGAATACATGAATAAGCTCAATCTTGATTTTTATATGAATCCAAGTGAATCACTTGATACGATTGAAGCCAAAGCAGATTTTGTCTTTGATATATTGGAGAAAGGAATAATAAAACATGTTTAAAGTTGAAAATCTACGCTTTACCTATCCAAAGAATAAAGAAGAAACCATCAGAGGTCTATCCTTTGAAATTGCTAAAGGTGAAATCTTTGGCTTTTTAGGACCCAGTGGTGCGGGTAAATCCACCACACAAAAAATCCTCATTAAACTGCTTGAGGATTATCAGGGAATGATTTCATACAATGGAGCAAACATTGCTGAACTTGATGATTCATTTTTTGAGGATATCGGAGTGAGTTTTGAGATGCCCATTCACTTCTCAAAGATGACAGCGATGGAAAACATCCAGTTTTTCATAAAACTCTACAAGCGTCATCACGATGTTGAGTACTTGATGAAGCGTTTGGGGCTTTGGGAAGACAGAGACAAAATGGTCTCTGAATATTCAAAGGGTATGAAGATACGCCTAAACTTTGTTCGCGCGATGTTAAACTCTCCTCAAATGCTCTTCTTAGATGAACCGACCAACGGTCTTGATCCATCCAATGCGATGATTCTAAAGGAAATGATTAAAGAATTTAGAGCACAGGGTGGTACGGTCTTTATCACGAGTCATATTATGGCAGATATCGATCAACTCTGTGATCGCGTAGCCTTCATTATCAACGGAGAAATCGTTGAGATGGATTCACCTAGAAATCTAAAGATTAAATATGGTAAACGAACCATGAAAGTTGAATATAAAGAAAATGGAAAGACGGTTCTTGAAGAGTTTCCTATGGATAATATTGGTCAAAATGAAGCATTTCTAAAGTTGCTCAAGACCAAAGATATCGAAACCATCCATAGTGGTGAAACCACACTTGAAGATATTTTCATTCAGGTGACCGGTGTGGGTCTCAATCATGAGTAAACTCGGTATTTTGATTAAAGGTGAGCTCAGCCGATTGACGAAATATCATGTGACAACCGTTTCAATATTAGTTGCTATTATGTGGTTTTTAATCCTGTTTTTTATTGATGACAAAGACATCATGAATCAACTGCTTCCCATGCTTTTAATCATCGATGGAACGATGATGTCTATCATCTTTATTGGAGCTGTTATGTTCTTTGAGAAGACGGAGTCAACATTTTCTACCATGCTTGTCACACCGGTATCCAACAGTGAACTCATCTTATCCAAAGCGATTGCTAACACACTTCACAGCATGTTTTCTTCACTCTTGGTCGTTGTTGTCTTCTTCTTTATCAAAGGTGTTGACATCCAGTGGCATATTTTGATACCAGGACTTGCACTATCTATCTTTATGCATAGTCTATTAGGTTTTGTCTTCTCATTTCATTCCAAGGATTTCACGACATTGCTTGTCAATGTTATGATCTACTCCTTTGTCATTACCATTCCTGTCATGCTTTATTACTTTGGATTGATTTTACAAGCTGACATATGGGATATATTACTTCTCATCGTTCCTGCACATGCATCCATAACCATCATTGAAGCTGGATTTGGTAGTGTATTTGACTACAAGGTGATCATTGCAGCAGTTATTCTTGCATCCTATGCATACTTAGGTTATCGTTTTTACGTTAAACCTAAATTTAAAGAGTATGCAGTTAAGCAAAGTGGGGTGTAATCATGTTCATACGCATCCTGAAGCACGAATTTCGTTCAATGTTTCGAGACAAAATGTATGCTTTTCTTATGGCGTTTCCCATTCTGCTCGCAGTTATTGCTTATTTCTTAATGCCCTATCTCGAAGATCAAGGTGCTGGTATATTTACCCATATTGCAACACTCTTCTTTATTTTGATGAATGGGTTCATGTTTGGAGCTATCACTGGATTTACTCTGCTCGATGATCAAGACGACAATGTTTTGTTATCACTTAAAATCACACCTATCAATGTCAATCACTATATCTGGATCAAATTATCGATCAGCTATCTTCTTGGGATTATTAGTACGTTTCTAATCATACTATCGAGTGGCTTCATTTCCATCGTTGATCCTATGAATTTAATCTTTATCTTGGTGCTTGCACCGCTTCATGGTCCCATTGTTGCACTCTTGGTCAACGCTTTTTCATCGAATAAAGTTGAAGGTTTCGTCATTATGAAAGCAAGCGG
>JAVEVJ010000045.1:0-9349 GCA_034005105.1 Acholeplasmataceae bacterium
ATAGTGAACATCATGAGTATCATGTATGTTTTAATACGAAACATCTGAGAAAATCGACATGTGATTGTCCGCATGCAGATGGAAGAATGATTATTTGTAAACATAAAGTAGCAGTATTCTTCCAAATTTTCCCGCATGAAGCCGAAATATTCAAAGAAGAGATTGATGCTCAAGAAAAAGAGGCTGAATTGCTCTATCAGACGCATCTTAGAAAGCAAAGAGAACGGTATGAAGAAGTAAAAGCATATGTTGAACAGTTACCTTTAGAAACGTTGAAACAAACTTTAATCGATTATATGATGGATCAATATGATGAAGAAGATGATTTTACTGAGTTATATTGAATGAGCAATTTCTATAATGATGGGATGATTTTGTATCAATATTGGTTACTCAACACAAAAAAATCTAAAATTGGTAGTAAAACTGCTACCAAATAACAAATTTAGGCACCTTAATTGGTGTCTTTTTGTTACTTTAGGGTTAAGAATAAGAAAAAGTGGCGGACTTTGACCCACCACCTAAATATATGGTACATGCGATGGAACCACCAAAAACAAGCATGACATGTTATTTGATGGAACCATTAAAATAAATAAAAATAGGATAACTAATTTCCTTGTAAAATTTAATGAAACTATATTCTGTTTGATGAATTAAGCTATACCCTTTTAAATCAATACCATCATCATCTGAAATTGATATTTTAATATTGATAGAATCTTCATTAACGATCACTTTATTGACATAAAAGCAACTCTTCCCTTATCACCCAATTAAAGATGGTAATCAAGGTATTAGATAGTGGTTGTACCAATTATAAAAATATGCTTGAAAATGTCAAGAATGCAATCAATGGTTAAAATCCAGATGCCAATATGATATATACTACCGATTATGTGGAGATTACTAAAACCAGTTTACTAAAACACCAAGTTTAATGGTTAATGGTAAGATTATTCCAGTGGGTAAAGAACCAACTCTCAAAGAACGATACAAATCATCTGAAAATTCATTTGAATTATATTCTTTATTTAAAATTCGTTAAAAATCTTGATTTTGGTCAAGGTTTTTATTCTTTATACCACCTATAATTGAGTTAGAAAGTGAGGAAAAAGAAATGAAAAAGACGATTTTACAACTCGAAACATTAACATGTCCATCATGTATTAGAAAGATTGAAGGAACACTTACTAAACAAGAAGGTGTCAGTTTAGTTTCGGTAAAGTTTAACACATCCAAGGTTGAAGTCGATCATGATGAAACTCTAATCAGTCAAAAAGCTGTTTCTGATTTTGTATCAAAGCTTGGATATCATGTTTTAGGAGTGAAGTAAGGTGAAAATAAAGAAGAGTAAGTATCTCTATATAACAATCATTACACTGTTGTTTATTGTATCCATGACACTCAATGAATTAATGAAAACGCATTGGATAACAATCACTTTTTTAACGATATTAACGATCTTTGCTGGTTTTAATATTTTCAAAAAAGCAATCATTGATATCCGGTATAAAATCATTGGGATTGATTTGCTTGTGACACTTGCAGTCATTGCTGCATTCGTTATTGGCGATTTATTTGAAGCTGCAGCAGTAACATATTTATTTACACTAGGTCATTTTTTAGAAAAGATATCATTAGAAAAAACTCGAAGTGCCATCAAATCAATGCTTGATTTAAAGCCTTTAGTTGGAAGAAGAATAAATGATCATATAGAAACTAATATCAATTATGATGAAATCAAAGTTGATGATATTTTACTTGTAAAACCAGGAGAAAAGATTCCAACTGACGGTATCATAATTGAAGGTGAAGTGATGATTGATGAAGCGATGATGACAGGCGAATCCATGCCGAATAGAAAAATCATAGGAGATCAAGTTATTGGCTCAACTGTAGTTGCTAGTGGATACTTATTAATGAGAGTCACTGAGATTGGTGAGGATACAACGCTATCAAAGATGATTCATATGGTTGAAGAAGCTCAAGATAATAAAGCCAAGACTCAAAAGTTTATGGAAGTCTTTTCGAAATACTACACGCCATTAATTGTCATCATTTCAATGGTGATCTATCTAATCACTTTTGATATCCGTTTAGCAGTGACAATGCTTGTTATTTCATGTCCTGGAGCACTTGTTATTGCTACCCCTGTATCTTTTGTAGCGGGGATTGGAAATGCTGCTAAGAAGGGGATTTTGTTTAAAGGTGGTGATTCAATTGAAAGACTTGCTAAAGGTAATCTAGTCTTTTTTGATAAAACTGGAACATTAACCAAAGGTAAACCCGAAGTCGTCATGATTAAAACATATGGTATTTCTGAAGAAGAATTAATCAAGATTGCATCAATAGGAGAAACCTATAGTGAGCATCCAATTGCAGCTGCTATCAAGCATAAATCAGCAACGCTTAAAATCAATGTTCACGATAAACCAGTTGATACAACACCAATCGTTGGACAAGGAATCAGCTTTACATATCAAGATCAGAAGTATCGACTTGGAAATACTCAGATTATGAAAGGCGAATTCAGTCAAAAGATAAAAGCAGATTTTGACGAATTAGAGAATAAAGGCTATACAACGCTCATCTTAGAAAATGATTATCAAATTCTAGGACTCCTTGGAATTCGTGATGATTTAAGGCCACAATCAAAATCAATGATTGAATCACTTAAAGAACTTAAGATTGAAAAAGCAATCATGCTAACAGGTGATCAAAAAATGATTGCTAGTCAAATTGCTGAAGAACTATCTTTAGATACTTATCATTCAAATCTTATGCCACAAGACAAAGCAGAGATTGTCAAAAAGTACCAAGAGAACTACCACACCATTTTTGTTGGAGATGGAATTAATGATGCACTAGCTCTATCATATGCAGATGCATCTGTCGCAGTTGGTGGTCTTGGTAAAGATTTAGCGATGGAAACTGCTGATATTGTCTTAATGAGTGAGGACATCTCAAAATTAAAAGATGCTATTAAGATTAGTCGAAAAGTTAAAAGTAACATGATTCAAAATATCATTTTCGCCTTAATGATTGTATTTCTACTCATGGCTGGTGTATTATTGAAACAAATCACGATGTCAATTGGGATGTTTGTTCATGAATCATCGGTCTTAATAGTCATTATGAATGCGGTTAGACTGCTTAGATATGATTTAGGAGGAAAAGATGTCAAAAAATCTAGAACCCTTCAACTGCATCAAGAAAGTTCCAATCTTTAAAAATCTAAATAACGCTGAGATGGATGAAGTCATCATGATTTCATCCCATCAGAAACTTGCCAAAGGTGAATTCATCTATCAATCAGGTGATTCAATTGATAAGTTGTATGTGATTCATGAAGGAAAAATCAAAATCACAAGATACTCAGAAGATGGTAAGGAACAAATCATTAGAATCCTCTCTCATGGGGATTTTTTGGGTGAACTCGCATTATTCAATGAAGCGAAAGTGAATACTTATGCTGAAACTCTAGAACCCAGTGTGATCTGCCTAGTCGAAAGTAAAAGATTAAAAACATTAATGACCCAAAGTCCAACTTTATCACTCAAGATGATGCATGAGTTATCGAATCGGTTAGAAAAAGCAGAAGCCATAATCGAACAAAGCAATCTCTACTCAGCAAAAGCAAAAGTTGGTAAATTACTACTTGATTTAGTAAAACACAATATCGTTAGATTTGAGACATCAAAAGTAAACCTATCGTCGAGTATCGGAATTACTCCGGAAACCTTTAGCCGTAAATTAAAAGAGTTGAGTGATGATGGATATATTAAAGTGCTTACGAATAAGAAAATAGAAATAATAGATGAGTTTGGTTTAGAGCTTTTCATCAATCCAGATAAAATATAAAAGAGATATTCTCACTTTATTTACCTATGATAAATTTCCGTTGTATTAGAAAATTCAACTAGAGGTTCGTAAGTGTATCTAAATAGGTCACCAACACATATTGAATGAAATGGTTTGATAAAAAAGCGAATTACTCATCGCTCCTGTGTCGGACCTTTTTTGTTTATACCTTAGGTTGACTGAACCCTTGTGTTTTAGCAAATTGATCATAGACGACTTGTAAATCATTACCAGGATGCTAACAGATGACATCTTAAATCTTTAGGTAGATGATCATCTCAAAGAGATGTAATTAAAAAACACAACAAATCAAACAACTTTATGTCATTTTATGGGATGGTTGTTTACAAAGTTTACATTGTTGACATATTTGACATTTTAGGGTGTATTTTTCTTGACAACTGGGTTATAATGTTAATGTTGGGTCAAACCGTGTATATAGGAGACGTTTTTTATGCTGAGCATCGGTACGAAAGTTAAGAATTTCAGTTTAAAAGATTCGTTAGGAAATACACGATATTTGAATGAATTCAAAAGCCAACATACAGTCATCTATTTTTACCCAAAAAATCATACAGATGCCTGCACAAAACAAGCATGTGCGTTTAGAGATCTATATGATGTTTATCAAAATAAAAAGATTCAGGTCATTGGCATCAGCAAAGACTCACCTAAATCTCATCAAACATTTATTGATGATTTTCATCTTCCTTTTATTCTCTTATCGGATGAAACGCTCGATGTGATCAAGTATTTTGGTGTCTGGGTTGAAAAGAGTATGTACGGTCGAAAATACATGGGTATTCAGCGATCAACATTTATCTTGGATAAAAAAGGTATCATAACACATGTTTTTGAAAAAGCATCTCCAAAGGAGAATGCAAAAGATATTATAAAAGTATTGAAATAAAGTTTGAAGGAGGATTTACATGGTTAAGAAAGTTATTAAATCCATGGATGGTAACGAAGCGGCAGCATATTGTGCGTATGCTTTTTCTGAAGTCGCAGGTATTTACCCCATCACTCCATCTTCACCGATGGCACAATATGTTGATCTTTGGGCATCAGAAGGTAAAAAGAATTTGTTTGGCATGCCTGTTAAGGTCATTGAGATGCAAAGTGAAGCTGGAGCTGCAGGTACAGTTCATGGTTCGTTGCAGATGGGTGTTTTGACAACAACATTCACCGCATCTCAAGGTTTACTCTTAAAAATTCCCAATATGTATAAGATTGCTGGTCAATTGTTACCAGGTGTTATGCATGTTGCTGCACGATCGATTGCTGCACAAGCACTCTCTATTTTTGGTGACCATCAAGATGTGATGGCCGCACGACAGACCGGTTGGGCAATGATTGCTTCAACATCTGTTCAGTCATCAATGGATTTAGCAGGTATCGCACATTTATCTGCTATTAAATCAAGCATTCCTTTTGTTCATTTCTTTGATGGCTTTAGAACATCTCACGAAGTACAATCGATTGAAGTGATTGATTATAAAGAATTTGATCGTTTGATCGATTATGATGCTGTTGCAAAATTTAGAGCTAAGGGTCTCAATCCGATGCATCCTATTACCCGTGGTACAGCACAATCAGAAGATGTTTATTTCCAAACGAAAGTCTTACAAGCATCACATTATGAAGGTATTCCTGATATCGTTAATGATTATATGCAGGAAATCAGCAAGATAACAGGACGTCATTACGCACCCTTTGTCTACTATGGTGATCCTGATGCAACCGATGTTATCATTGCGATGGGTTCTGTGATAGAAGCAGCCGAACAAACCGTTGATTTCTTACGCGAACAAGGTAAGAAGGTCGGATTGTTATCCGTTCATCTCTATCGTCCTTTCTCAGCAGAATACTTCCTTAAAGCAATGCCAAAGAGTGTTAAGCGTATATCTGTTTTGGATCGTACACTCGAACCAGGAGCAACTGGAGATCCACTCTATCTCGATGTTAAATCCATCTATTATGGTATGGAAGAACAACCCCTTATTTTAGGTGGTCGTTACGGTCTATCCTCCAAGGATACAACCGCTTCAATGTTAATCTCTGTCTTTGACAATATGGTTAACGAACAGAAGAACCAATTCACATTAGGTATTGAAGATGATGTGACACATACCTCGCTAAAGATTAATCCAACCATTGATGTCACCGATAAAGATGCAACCGAACTCTTATTCTTTGGTTTAGGTTCAGACGGAACGGTTGGAGCTTCAAAAAATATCACGAAGATTATTGGTGACCACACCTCATTATACTCACAAGCTTATGCATCTTATGACTCTAAAAAAGCGGGTGGGGTAACCAGAATGCACTTGAGATTCTCTAAGAAACCCATTCGTTCAACCTATCTGGTTAACTATCCTCATTTCGTTTCGTGTTCAACAGATACTTACCTCAGAAAATACGATATGTTAAAGGGTTTAAGAGAAGGGGGAACATTCCTTCTAAATACAACAACTCCTGTTGATCAAATCGAAGAACTGCTACCCAATAAAGTCAAACGTCAACTCGCAATGAAAAAGGCGAAGTTCTATATCATCAACGCAGTTGATCTTGCCTATGAAATTGGTTTAGGTCGTCGTATTAACACCATTATGCAATCCGCATTCTTTAAACTCAATGAGCATTTATTGAGTTATGAAGATGCAAATAAATATATGAAAGCCTATGCTGAAAAATCATATGGACGTAAAGGTGATGCTGTTGTTGAATTAAACTTCAATGCTATTGATGCAGGCAGCAAGCATCTCGTTGAAGTCAAGATTAAACCTGAATGGGCTGTCCTACAAGATGACGTTAAAGAAAGCCAGGATCGTCCCGATTTCGTCAGAAAAATTGCTGATATCGTCAATGCGATTGAAGGTGATTCACTTCCTGTATCAGCTTTCTTAGGATATGAAGATGCTCACATGGTTAACGGATCGACCGCATATGAAAAACGTGGTATCGCTAACTACGTTCCAGAATGGCGTTCAGAAAACTGTATCCAATGTAATCAATGCGTCTTTGCTTGTCCACATGGAGTTATCCGTGCATTTCTACCCGATGAAAATGAAGTAGCGCAAGCACCTGATGGAGCTAAATTACTTCAAGCTAAAGGTAAAGGCATGGATGGTTATAAGTTTACTATTCAGGTATCAACACTCGATTGTACTGAATGCGGTGTCTGTGTTCAGGTATGTCCAACACCAACGAAATCACTAGCGATGGTACCTATTGGAGATGAACTTGCTAAAGGTTCTCAACAGATTGCTGATTATTTCTTCAACGAAGTAACTTATAAGGACATGGGTACAGATAATCCTAAGAACATGAGCTTCAACCAACCACTCTTTGAATTCTCAGGAGCATGTGCTGGTTGTGGTGAAACACCTTATATCAAGGCGTTGACTCAACTCTTTGGTGATCACATGGTGTTTGCTAATGCGACAGGTTGTACCTCCATCTATGGAGCATCCTATCCATCAACGCCTTACACAACCAATGCTGAAGGTTTTGGTCCAGCATGGGCTAACTCACTCTTTGAAGATAATGCGGAATTTGGCTTTGGTATGAGAATTGCATACGAAACCATGCGCGATCGTGTTCAAACGTTATTAAACGATCATCTCGAAGAAATGCCTGAAAAATTAAAGGGTTTAGCAAGCGAATGGATTTCAAATCGCAAGAGTGCAGAGATCACACGTAAGCTTCAAAAAGATATGGTAATCGAACTTGAAAAGATCGATAAACCTTATGCGAAAGAACTCTTAACACTCAAGGATTACTTTGTGAAAGTTTCACAATGGATCATGGGTGGTGATGGTTGGGCTTATGACATCGGTTATGGTGGTATTGATCACGTGATTGCTAACAATGAAGATGTTAACATTCTCGTCCTAGATACAGAAGTATACTCCAATACAGGTGGTCAATCATCCAAATCTGCTCCAACCGGATCTATTGCTAAGTTTACTGCAGCAGGAAAGAATACGAAGAAAAAAGATTTAGCAGCGATTGCAATGAGTTATGGTCATGTCTATGTCGCTCAAATTTCACACGGTGCTTCACCGATGCAAGTTATTCGTGCTATGAAAGAAGCTGAAAGCTATGAAGGACCTTCCATTATCTTAGCTTATGCACCGTGTATTGAACACGGAATTAAAGGTGGACTTCAAAACACATTTGCACAAGCAAAACTTGCAACTGAATGTGGATACTGGCCAACATTTAGATTTGATCCAAGAAGAGAAGTTGAAGGTAAGAACCCATTCATTATCGATTCGAAAGAACCTGTTTGGGATAAATACCATGATTATCTCTTGTCTGAATCGCGTTATGCTCAACTCACTCAAATCAACCCAGATCATGCGGCTGAGTTGTTAGACAAGAACTTATACGATGCGAAACGTCGTTGGTCTATGTACAAACGTTATCAGGCAATGGATTACTCACTTCCTGAAAATAAAACCAATTAATTTTGTAAACCCAATCTCATTTTGAGGTTGGGTTTTTTATTGAAGTGTGGCTTGACCTTTTTTATCAATAGTAATATGATATATCTAATCAACTTACTAAAAGGAGGATTAATCTTGAAAAAGCTATTATTTATATTAGCCATCTTTTCACTGGTATTGATGTCTTGTACAAAAGATCCAACACCAGAACTTACCACATACACTGTCACTTTTGATAGTTTAGGAGGAACGGATGTTTCATCGCAAACGATCGTTGACGGTGAACCAGCAACAAAACCAACTGATCCAACGAAAGAAGGATTTGTTTTCAAGCATTGGTATGTAACCGATGAAGAAACCGAATACATCTTTTCAACTCCTATAACTGGAAATATCACTTTATACGCATCTTGGGATGAAGAAACTCCCATTGGACCTACCAATGAGGAATTGATTCAAGATGACATTGAAGCGATTGAAGAAAACTTATATTTAAGTGATTATCAACTCTCACTACCCAGCAGAGGCCCTGTTAGCAAGAGTTATATCACGTGGAAATCAGAATCGATTTATATCACCAGTACGGGAATCTTGCTGCCAACGCCATCGGACGAAGAAGTTACTCAAGGTGAAATAACCGCTTCATTTACATTGAGTGGTACAAAGGTTGATCATACATTTACCGTTGATCTTCAAGCATATGAAGGTGTCACCTTATCAACGAGTAGAGAAGTACCCTTCACAAACTTAACGGATGAGTATGATGTTGCAGACGGTGAAGTCACCCTTTATTTTGAAGATGAAGGATCTGTACCCTACATCAAACTTTTAGACTTCTTCACGCTTCTTCAAGGATTTATTGACCCTGAAGTCGAATTTACAATCGTTGAAGGAGAGGACACACTCGAGATTTCCTATCAATACATTGATGAAGATTTTGATGAGGTCTATGATCTTGTCTTGACGATTGACGCGACTGAAAACACCATATCAACCAATGATCCAGGGTTTTATTGGGCTTATGTGTACACCAC
>JAVEVJ010000046.1:0-9098 GCA_034005105.1 Acholeplasmataceae bacterium
ACATCAGGTTTGCAAGTGCCCAGTTTTTCTTTTGTAGATCGGTTGAATCTGCATAACCTGTGATAATATCGTATGCTTCTTCAAGTGCTGTCGCGTAGCCAACCACTTCACTGTTTAATGCAACCACATCAGGATCGAGTAAATAATTGATAAATAGATGTGCGCGATCAAGATGTTTTGCAGTCTTAGGAATCACCATACCGTCGATAAAGACTAACGTATTATGAGGGATAAACATATCAAACTCTGCTTTTACTTCTTCTAATGTTTTTCCTTCATCAAGTTGCAAATAAAGACGATCTAAGTAATCACCGGTATAGGTAAATGCCATATCTAAATTATCGGATTCAATATCACGCTTGAGTTGATCATCACCCCAGTGCATAAACTCTGCATTGGTAATATCTGTTTTTGCTTGATTTAAAAGAGCTATTGAATAACTATTAGGATCTAAATCACGGTATAGAAGAGCAGCTGCATATGCCATTTGTGGAACATCATACATACCACGTCTTGCATCAGGAAAATAGGTTGCTGCATCAAAGAATACATCCCAATCATGTGCTTCAAGTGCTGCTTTTAAACCGGTCACACGATTATTATAGAGAATGCCAAAGGTTCCCCAGAAATAAGGAACCATGTAATCTTTATAATCCACGGTTACATCACGTCGAGCAAGAGTTGTTGCAGTCATCGATTCAAAGATATGTTCAACACCACTCATATAGGTGACATCATCATAGTTTGGTAGCAAACTATAATCAAGTTCATGAAGCATATCCTCATCCACCATCTTTTCAATCATATAATCAGAGGGTATCACGAGATCAAAAGGTGTTGTTCCACTCTTAATCTTTGAATAAAAGAGCTCGTTGGAATCAGCAACGCTGATCTTTACGTTAATGCCAAATTCATCTTCGAAGTTTTTAACAACTTCATCATTAATATATTCGCCCCAGTTTAGTATGTTTAAGACGGGACGGGTATCACAACCCACCAAAGCGACTGTAAGCATTACAAAGCTTAACAGTACAAGCCATTTTTTCATTTCACTTCACTCTTTTTCCCTTTCTTGGAATGTTGTATAAAGGTATAGCCCAATAGGCCAATCAATGTAAATAAGGTTAATAACGTTGAAAACGCATAAACGGAAGGTGTTAGGTTTCTTCTACCAACCACACCATAGATCCAAATCGATAAGTTATCAAATCCTGCTCCTGTATTGAAGTAACTGATGACAAAGTCATCAATACTCATGGTTAGTGCAAGTAGCATACCGGAGAAAATTCCTGCTTTGATGGCTGGAATAACAACCTTAATCAAAGCCTTGTAGGGTCTAACACCAAGATCTAGTGCGGCATCCATCAAGTTGGGATCTGTTTCTTTTAGTTTTGGCATCACGGATAAAACGACATAAGGGAATGTAAAGAAGAGGTGTGCCATAACGAGTGTAAATAGACCAAAGATATTTGGAAATAAAGGCATCAGTAAACGAAACATGAGCATCAAGGAAAAACCGGTCACAATATCTGCATTCAGCATCGGAACATTGTTTAATAGCATCAGTTTTTGTCTTTTCTTCTTCTCGAGGGAGTAGAGTCCTACCGCAAAGAAGGTTCCCATGATGGTTGCTATCAATGTAGCGATAAAGGAGACGATAAAGGTATTTCTAATCGCAGTCATCAATTCTTCTTCTTTAAGTATATTTGGATACCACTTAAGCGTAACCGATAAAAATTCAGATGTTCTAAGTGATGAATTAATCGACTGAATTGCAATCACGATGATTGCAAGATAGAGCATCACAAAGATCGAAACAAACAAGAAATGTTTAAACACTTTAACAACCGGTTTAAACTTGGAATAATCGCGATATCCGTATTCTTCTAAGGTTGCTACTTCTAAATGTCTAAGTTCGTTCATAATAAGGTTTCTCCTTCCTTATCGAAGCGTGTAAGAAGGATGATTGAACCCAGAATAAAGACTAAGATGACAACAGCGAGTAAGGATCCATGATTATAAAATATGGTTGATGATAACAGTTTATTTTCAATCACATTACCAATAAATAGGTAATTACCTTTACCCAAAATCTTAGGAATAGCAAATCCAGCTAATGTGGGTAAGAATACCATAATCGAGCCTGTGACAACACCTTTGATCGAGAGTGGAAAGATAACCTTCCAAAACTTTTTATAAGGCGTTAATCCTAAATCAAGTGCGGCTTCTTGAAGCGCATAATCGATCTTTTCAAGTGCTGTATAAATGGGTAGAATCATAAAGGGTAGGTACGTGAATACTAATCCAATTAAGATCGCAACAGGTTGACCTGTAATATTGCCAAAAGGTGAAAATCCAAAGAGTGAACTCAAGATATTATTTTGGGAGAAAATATTATTGAGTGCATCGACTCTTAAGATCAAATTGGACCACATGGGTAGAATGACAATCGTTAGGATAATAAACTTATTTTTAAACTTGGATTGAAAGATATAATAAGCTGCAAAGTAACCCAAAACAAAAGATATCAAAGTCGTTAAGAATGCAAAGACTAAACTGTTACGAAAGGCAATTAAGTTTTGGCTTTGAAAAAGAATGGACCAATGACTTAGAGATACTTCAATCTGATTTAAGGATACCGATGAATCGTAATTGGATAAACCAATTAAGATCATTGCGACCAGAGGTACAAAGACTAATATATAGAGCCATATCTGATAAGGTATGGCAAGTATCTTAAATGTCTTGCCCATCTTTATCGACCTTCATCATATGAATTTCATAGGGATCTACCGATAATCCTATCGCTTGCCCTACTTCGTAGGATTCATAAGTATTGACCATCACCTTGATACCGTTGATATCGACATCAAGTTCGTTATGAACACCCTTAAAGAGTGAAAATGTGACAACACCAGTAAGTTTTGCTTTTTCAAGTTCCACAACATCAAAATCTTCAGGACGAATCACGACATCCACTGCTTCTTGATCATCAAATTGATAACCCATACACTTAAAGTCGACACCTAAGAAGTTAACAACACCCTTTTTAACATAGGTTCCTGGAAATATATTGGTTTCACCAATAAAGTTAGCGACATAACGGTTGATCGGTTCATTATAGATTGATTTCGGTGTACCAAGTTGTTGAACAAGACCTTCTTTCATGACGACGATGCGATCAGACATCGTCATCGCTTCTTCTTGGTCATGGGTGACAAAGATGAATGTGATACCCAGTTTTCTTTGCATTTCCTTGAGTTCATATTGCATGTTTTGACGTAGTTTTAGATCGAGAGCTGCTAGAGGTTCATCAAGCAACAGAATCTCAGGTTTATTGACAATCGCACGTGCGAGTGCAACGCGCTGTTGTTGTCCACCTGAAATCTGATCGATCTTACGACTAGCAAAACCAGTTAGTTTCACTAAAGAAAGTGCATCGTGAGCAGCTTGATCAATCATCTGATGAATGACTTTATGAAGATGACGTATACTTTTCTTTTCATGTGAGGGATAGAGCTTGTGATAAGCTTCATGAATATGATCCTCACCAAAGAAATGGGTAAGATAATCTAGGTTTCTGTTTCTTAGTCCAAATGCAACATTTTCCAAGACATTTAGATGAGGAAAGAGTGCATATCGTTGAAAAACAGTATGGATCGGTCTTGCATAGGGAGGTAAGTCGTTGAAGACTTTACCATGAATAACGATCTGTCCACTATCTGGAGAAACGAAACCACCAATCATACGCAGTGTTGTCGTTTTACCACAACCCGATGGACCGAGTAACGTCACAAATTCATTTTCATAAATGGTGAGATTTAAATCATCAACAACCTTCTCACCATCATAGGATTTTGTGACATGAATCAATTCAATTAGAGGTTTCTTATTCACCTTGCAACTCCTCATTTATTTTTATCTTTTACAAGCAATAATTATAGTCCTTTTTTCTAGATTTTCAAGCATTTTTCTTAAAATTTTTATGCAATTTCTTGTGATGTATTTTGAAACGTGACATGTGCGCTTTATGAAGCGATAGTTCACAGTTATTACTCACTCAATTTTTGATGAGATATTGATCACAAAATACACGAGAAATTTAAGAACTACTTTCATTTTGCTTACATGACGATTGAAGTGAATATTCATTAGGTATCTTCTCCATCATTTCAATGAATCCTTCAATCATCATTGTTATTTAGATAGAAAGTCATGTATAATCAAACCATAAGATACGATTACAAGGAGGATTTATGGGACTGCTCAGTAAGATTGGACAAAAGATAGGCAATGCAATGGAAAAATCTGCAAGTCAAAACATGACAGGCGAAAGTAAAGAGCTCTATGAAAAGGAAAAAGCTGAAAGAGAACAAAGAAAAATGGATCAAGTGATTGATCCCATGATCGATATTTCATTTACCAAAGATGAACTAAAAGATCTCGATCTTCTGATCAGACGTGCTGATATGACAGATGATAGAGGATTATGGATTGCAGGATTTTCAAATCACAGACAAAACCAGAACGCTTCAGCTGCTAATCTGTTCAGTGGTAAAAAGAATTTACGTTTCTTAACGCTTAAAGGAGATCTCTTATACTTTGCGCACTTTGTGGATGATCACTTTAAAACCTACAAAGTACTTCGAAAAGAAAATATTAGGAAAATGGATATCAAAATGAAATTGATCGGTGCATCAACGTGTTATATTGAACTAAAAGATCAAACTATCTTCACCATTGATATCACTGAAAACAAACAAAAAGCATCGGAAATCAAAGAGATTCTAAAATAAGAAAAAGGTGGAAATTCCACCTTTTATTTGTCATTAAGCAACTGAATAACCTCATCGATATCACGTTTGATTTCTAAGAGTGAATCGAGCCAGAATCCCACACTGGTAACATCAATATCCATCGCTTTCGCACATTCTTCTACGGATGTCTTTGTTGTCATAATTAAAAGATCATCATACTTGCTTAAGAACTGCTTTGGATTCTTTTTATATTGTGCATATAGTCCCTTACCAAAGAGAAGCCCAAAGGCATAGGGGAAATTATAGAAATTAAGTCCTGCACTATAGTAATGACTCTTCACCAACCACATATAGGGATGAAGTTGATCATGATCAAGTCCATCAAGATAAGCTTTTTTCTGTGATTCAATCATCATTTCTTTCATCTGATATTTAGAAATAGGTCCCTTTGCATTTTCAAAGAGTTTTGTTTCAAAGAGATAGCGAGATAGGATATCAATAATGACTTGTGTATCACCTTGTAGTGAATTCTCTAAGATAGATAAACGTTCTTTAGGATCTTTTATCTTGGATAATAAATGGTTATTAACGATTGTTTCACAGAAGATCGATGCTGTTTCAGCCAATGGCATCGGATAACTCCAGTGCAGTGGTTTATTGTTTGATATTACTTCACCATGATAGCCATGACCGAGTTCATGTGCAAGTGTTAAGACATCTGATAGTGAACCTGTGAAATTTGTCATAATACGCGATTGTTTAAGCTGTGGTTGATTGGAACAAAAGGCACCACCACGTTTACCCTTTTTAGGATAGACATCAATCCAATCATTATCGAATGCTTTGGTCGCAAAATCACCTAAACGCTTAGAAAAACCATAATAGGCTTCTTTAACCAGTGATTGAGCTTCTTCATACGTATATGTTTTTTCTAGTTTTCCAACTGGAGCAAATAGATCATAGAAAGGTAATCCCTTTTCGTGACCTAAATAGGTTCCTTTTGCCCTCAGATAGTCTGCAAAATGAACGCGATAGATCATCATCGCTTCGATCATCGCATCCAACGTTTTCTTCGTCATCTTCGATGTTTTAAGTGTCTTTTGAAGTGCTGATTTATAACCACGCAGTTCATTCATTACGGTGACTTCACGTTTGATATTTGATAACGCGAGTGCGACGCTATCTTCAATCAGTTCAAAGGATTTGATTTCTGCATTGTATGCGTCTAAGCGTACACTTGCATCCGCATCGTAGGCTAGATTTCTAACTTCAGATAACGTGATCTCTTTTCCACGATATAAAACGGGTAGATTTGCAGTCGTAATCGACTGTAGTTGTCCCCATGAAGTGGATGCGAGCTCCCTTAGTTTTGCGTAAAGAACTTCTTCTTTTTCGCTTAAGAGATGCTTTGCTTCATCTTGAGCGAGTTTGAGTTGATATAAATAAGTATTGATTAACTCGCTATCTTGTGCAAGTCTATCAAGATCGACTTTTGCTAGAAAACGAGTGAATCTCACATCTTCAGCGGTTGACTTTCTTGCGATTTGCTGCAATTTTGCCATATAACGTGGTGCGACTTGATGATTGACATTGGTTGAGAGATTTAACATCACAAAACTACCAAGCGTTCTTCCTAATTTAACAATTTCTTCTGAACGTTTCAAGTAACCTTCAATATAGACCTTATGAGGTGTCATCTCTTCTGCAATCCATGCGATGTAATCATCCATCATCTGTTCATAGGTGACTAAATCACTTTCAAACTTTTGATCAAAATCAAGATATAAATCATTTAAATTCCAATTTTTCATTAACTTACTCCTCTATGTATAGAATGCCTATGGTTCCTTCACCACAGTGTGATGATATTACACATCCGGCATGTGATTCAATCAATTCTTTAGGTTTCATCTTTTGATTGACCTGATCGATCATATAGCTTGCATGTTTATCAGCTAGTGAATGAGTGATCATGACGTAGTCAAGATCAAGTTTTCCTTCAAGAGCAAAGAAATCTTCTAACATGATATCAAGTGCTCTGCTCATTTTACCCATCGCTTTTTTATAGACACCTAATTTGCCATCAACGACCTTGATAATCGGTTTGATGCGAAGCATCGAACCCATCAGTGTCTGCAAACCGGTTGCTCTTCCACCTTTATAAAGATATTCAAGGGTTTGAATCGCAAACTGACTTCTCACTTTAGGAACCAACTTCTCGATCTGATGATAGATATCTTTTGCAGATAAACCCTGATCTCTTAAGTCTTTAGCTTTTAATACTAATAAAGCGATTCCTGATGATAAGTTTTTAGAGTCGATAATAAATATGCGATAATCCGGAAACTCCTGTGCTGCAACACGTGCACTCTGAATGGTTGCTGAGATGCTTGAACCGATACCGATATAGACAATATCTAAGTCTTGATCGATTAAAGGTTTGAATACATTAAAAAAATCACCAGGTGATGGTGCTGCTGTTTTAGGTAGTTCTTTAGTTTCTGCTACCTTTTGATAAAGCGTTTCAGTGGTGATATCGATGCCATCACGGTAGATATCATCACCAAATCTGACGTAAAGAGGTATGGAATGAATACTGTTTCTTTCTAGTAGTTCTTTGGATAAGTCGGCTGTAGAATCTGTCATGATGACAACGTGTCGTTTCATAGAACCCCCTAAATATGTTATTTATTAATTTTATTGTAACATAAAAAAAGAAAACGCCAAATAGCTTTGGCGTAGTATGTTAAATGATGGGTAAATATTTATCGAGTTCCCACTTCGAAATACGCATTTTGTAGTCATCCCACTCTCTTGTTTTCGCTTCTATGAGTTTTGAATGAAGGACTTCACCAATGGTTTCTTTCATAAGTGAACTTGTGCTAAAGAAGTCAATGGCTTCCCTAAGCGATTCAGGGAGATTCTTAATACCCAGTCTCTTTCTTTCTTGATCACTCATCTTAAAGAGATTTTTCTTGACTGGAGATAAGCCATCTAATTTGTCTTTAATGCCATCCAGTCCAGCAGCAAGTAATCCGCTCATGCAAAGATAAGGATTTGCGGAAGGGTCTACGGATCTCACTTCAATTCGAGTCGCTTTTCCTCTTGCAGCAGGAATGCGTATCATTGTTGAGCGATTAGCATCACTCCAGGAAATATAGCAAGGAGCTTCATAACCAGGAACTAAGCGCTTATAAGAATTAACCGTTGGATTGGTCACGAGACAAAACGATTGAGCATGTTTCATAATACCACCAATGAAGCATAGAGCTGTACTTGATAACTGGTTTTCTGTGTTTGGATCATAGAAAAGATTGTTGCCATTTAAATCGGTTAACGATATGTTGGAATGCATGCCTGAACCGTTGATACCTTGAATAGGTTTAGGCATAAAGGTTGCATGATAACCATGACGTCTAGCAACATTTTTAACGAGTACCTTGAATGTTTGGATGTTATCACATGCTTCAAGTGCGTTATCAAAATGAAAATTGATTTCATGTTGACCAAAAGCAACTTCGTGATGTGAGACTTCCATATTAAATCCCATCTTTTCCATTTCCAAGACGATATCACGTCTGACGTCTTCTGAACCATCAACTGGAGCTAGATCAAAATAACCACCTAGATCACTAAACTCCATCGTTGGTTTACCATTTTCATCTAATTTAAACAAAAAGAATTCGGGTTCAACACCGACGTTGAACTTGGCAAAACCTAGTTTTTTCATTTCTTCTAAATTGCGTTTGAGGATATATCTAGGATCACCTTCATAAGGTGTTCGATCTGTCTTATAGACATCACAGATCAGACGAGCAACTTTTCCAGCATTCTGTGAGAGGTTTTCCCATTCTAAGACGAGCCATGTTGATAGATCTGGATATAAATACATATCCGCTTCATCGATACGAACAAATCCTTGAATCGATGATCCATCAAACATGATTTCATTTGCTAGTGCTTTTTCGAGATTCGTTACTGGAATTTCAACATTTTTCACCACACCTAACATGTCCGTAAATTGCAGACGAACATATCTTACATCATTTTCTTTTGCAAGCTTTAAAATATCAGTTCTATTATATTCTTTCATCTCAATTCCCCTTTTATGTAAATAATGTACGCTTAAAATAAAAAAATGTCAACAAAATTGACATTTTTTCACAATTATTTACATTTCTTTACAATTCAGACTTCTCAGATTTAGGTTTGATCAAGTTTTTTGAGTAATCTTCTTTATTGATCTGTTTGTTTCTAGCAATAGCAAGTGCACCATTTGGTATATCTTCTGTTACTGTTGAACCAGCAGCAATAAAGACATTATCACCTACCTTAATAGGT
>JAVEVJ010000047.1:0-9096 GCA_034005105.1 Acholeplasmataceae bacterium
ATGGGTTCACCCGCTTTAAAGATATTATATCATGATGCTACATAGTTGATAAAGATTTTATCTTTAATCCACTAAAAAATAGCAATAAATTCTGCTTCTTGAATCACTTTAAATAGGAATTAAAAAAAACCCATATCCGCGATATGGGCTTATCTGTTTTAGTCTTTGACAAATGGTAACAATGCCATGTGGCGTGCACGCTTGATTGCGATTGCAAGTGGGCGTTGCCATTTTGCAGATGTACCTGTGACGCGTCTTGGTAAAATCTTACCGCGATCTGTGATGAAACGCTTTAATAATTCGACATCTTTAAAATCAATGTGTTCGACTTTATTTTGTGTAAAGTAACAAACCTTACGACGCTTCTTAAATCCGCCACGCTTATAGTTCTGTTGCATGTTGTATCCTCCTTAGAATGGTAAATCTTCCTCTGCAGCGAGTTGCTTACTTGTTTCGTAGAACTCATCGTTATCTGCAGCTGTGGGTTCATCACGGGTACTGTTTTCAGTTTGGTCGCCCTTCGATTCAAGGAATTGAATGGAATCACAAACGACTTCCGTGACATAGCGTGTGCCATTTTCCGCTTCATAATTTCTTGTTTGAATGCGGCCTTCGACACCGAGTAATGCACCTTTCTTAACGAAACGCGCTAAATTATCTGCTTGCTTGCGCCAGACAACACACTGGATAAAATCTGCTTGTCTTTCTCCGGATTGATCTGTAAATTGTCTATTGACAGCAAGCGTAAAGGTCACGACGGGAATATTCGATTGAGTCATTTTTAACTCTGGGTCTTTCGTTATACGTCCGACCAGTATGACACGGTTAATCATATTATTCGCCTTCCTTTACAACAATGAATCGAATGACTTCTTCAGTGATTCGAACCACACGGTTAAATTCAGCAATCGCTTCTGGAGTTGCTTGAACAAGTAACCAAACGTAATAGCCTTTTTTATGATGCTCAATCTCGTAAGCTAAATCTTTTAGCCCCAACTCTTTGAGCTCTAGAACTTGGCTGTTATAGTTAACAAAAATATCATTAAAGTTGTTAACAAGTTGTTTAATGTTCTCGCTTTCTACAGTTGGACGGATGATATACATAACTTCATACTTTTTCATCTGTTCCACCTCCTTTTGGTCTATGGTCTTAATAAGACAAGGATTATCTTATGCCGTATTATTATAACACATCGAAATAGATAATACAATGATTTTTTAAGCCGTTTTAATTAGATCAATTCATCAAGTTTTTGATAGACGGTATCACAGGTAAATAAAATCGCTTCTTCACGGTTTAAGTCTTCAAAAACAAGATGAATCGTATGCGTTTTTTCTTGATAAATAATGCTGATAAATGCTTCTAATTTTGTGCCATCCTGAATGGTTGGTCCAGCGTTACCTGTGATACCGATTCCTATGGATGCCTTTGTAAGATTGGCAATCTGCTTTGCCATGTGATTTGCAACCGCTGGACTAACAACACCGTGTGATAAAATGATGGCTGGATCAACTGATAACCAAGATGATTTTAGTTCATTTTGATAGACGATCATCCCTCCTTGAACAACCTTGGATGCTCCAGGGTTTTTAATCATTTCATAGCAACAAGCTCCACCTGTCATGCTTTCAGCAAATGCGATTGTTAAGCCTTTATCTAGACATTTCTTATAAACGGATAACGCGCTCATGATAAGATGATTGTATAAGTAAATTCAACAAATGAACCACTGACTTTACGCATAACGGTTAGTGTGTGTTCATCTCCAAAATCAGCATCTTCGAGTTGAGCTGATATATCAGCAATCGATGTGATAGGTTGATCATTCATCGCAATAATGAGGTCGTATACTTCAATAAAATCTTTAGCATTTCGTGTTGGATCAAGTTCTAAAACAACCACTCCGACAGGGTCTGGTGGAAGTAAATCGGCACTGTGTGTTTCTAAGAATACAGCGACATCTTGTACGGTTACACCAAGTCTTGCTTTACGTTCAACAGCTTTATAGTCCGCTTCTGTAAATCCAGATACTATCGGTGAAATCTTGTTAATAGATAACGAGTAATTGAGTCCTTCTGCTGGCATGAGACCATCTTGGGTCGATACATTAGGAACTTTAGCAACGTTAATACCAATAACTTCACCCTTCAGATTGAATAGTGGTCCACCACTATTACCAGGATTTAGTTCAGCATCATGCATGATCGCTAATCCAGTCACTCCATTGTATGGATAAGATGTCAGTGATACAATGCCTTGGGTCACATAATTGAATCGTTGGATATCCTCAGGTGTACCAATTGCATAGACATCTTGTCCTTTAACAATCTGTGTAATTGAGTTATCATTGATTGGTGCAATCGGATGAACTCTGAGTGGACGACTTGTTTCAAAACGAACAACTGCGATATCGTAGGGTTCATAAGAAGCCACATCTTTTGCTGCTATATCGAGACTGCTATTACCAAAATGAATTTTGATCTCACCACCATCTTCGATGACGTGATGATTGGTGAGTACATAGTATCTTTTATCTAAACTATCCTCAATATCTTCAGATTTAAAGATGATACCCGATCCATGACCTGTATCTGATTTAACAACAACCACGGATGGTTCAACGGTTCGAATCATTTCGATTCGTGCTTCTTCATAGGTTGAAGGTGACGTATAAGGAATTTCTGCACGAAGCTGGAAGCTGCATCCAGTGAGTACTAAACCTATGACTAATAGCATGTAGATGAGTATGAGTTTTTTACGCATTGCTTATTCCTCCTTGATATTGAATAGTTGTTTTGCGTTTTGAGTCGTTTGATAGATAACATCTTGAAGTGGTATTCGTTTAATCTCAGCAATCTTTTGGGCGACATACCTGGTGTAGGCTGGTTCATTTCTTGTACCACGAAAAGGTGTTGGTGTCATAAAGGGACTATCGGTTTCAACTAAGATATGTTTTAAATCGATCTGATCGACGATGCGTCTTAACATCTCATTTTTACTAAAGGTAATAGGTCCATCAATTCCTATATAAAAACCGAGTTCAATCGCTTTTTTTGCATCCTCTAAATCTCCAGAAAAGCAGTGGAAGACACCACTTACTTCACCTTGGTAGGGTAGTATCATCTGATAGGCTTCACGAAATGAATTTCTGGTATGAATCACTAGTGGTTTTTGAAATTGCTTGGCTAACTTGATCTGTTCTAAAAAGATCTTTTCTTGTAACTGTTTGTTATCCGATCTCCAGTAATAGTCAAGTCCACATTCACCAATGGCTACAACTTTAGGATGTAAAAGGTATTTTTTTAAACGTTCTGTTTCTTGATCTTCATCCACATATCCTGGATGAATACCTACGGTAGCATAGAGCATGGGATGTTTTTCAGCAAGTTCAATCGCTTTATGATTGGATGGTTCATGCATGCCAATAACGATCACCTTCGTGACGTCATGTTTCATTGCACGGCCTAGGACATGATCAAGATCATGCGTATATTCTTCCATATTTAAATGTGCATGCGTATCTATGATCATGGATATCCCTCTTTCGTATCTCTATTTTATCATATCGGTATTAAAAAATGGTGAAATCTAAATCATCATAATATTTCACAAAATTGAGAAAAAAAAGAGGCCGAAGCCTCTAAATTTTAATTATTCAATCACTTTAACAACTGAACCAGCACCAACAGTGCGTCCACCTTCACGAATAGAGAACTTAGTTCCTTCTTCGATAGCGATTGGGTGAATCAATTCAACGTTCATCACGGTATTGTCACCAGGCATAACCATTTCTGTACCTTCTTTAAGTGTAATAACACCGGTAATGTCTGTTGTACGGAAATAGAACTGAGGACGATAGTTTGAGAAGAATGCTGTATGACGTCCACCTTCTTCTTTTGATAAGACGTAAACCTGAGCTTCAAACTTGAAGTGAGGGTTAACTGATTTAGGTTTAGCAAGAACTTGACCACGTTCTACTTGGTCGCGGTTGATACCACGAAGCAATGCACCGATATTGTCTCCGGCTTCTGCATAATCAAGTAATTTTCTAAACATTTCAACACCTGTAACAACGGTAGTCTTCGTTTCAGTAATACCAACGATTTCTACTTGGTCACCGACTTTAACTTGACCACGTTCAACACGTCCTGTAGCAACTGTACCACGACCAGTGATGGTGAATACGTCTTCAACAGGCATTAAGAATGGTTTGTCAGTTTGACGAATTGGTGTATCGATATAAGAGTCGACAGCGTCCATTAATTCTTGAACTGTAGCTTCCCATTTTGGATCGCCATTGAGTGCACCAAGTGCAGAACCTCTGATCACAGGAATGTCATCTCCTGGGAATTCATATTCAGAAAGGAGTTCGCGAACTTCCATTTCAACGAGGTCGAGTAATTCTTCATCGTCAACCATATCAGCTTTGTTTAAGAAGACAACAAGCTTAGGAACACCTACCTGACGTGATAGTAAGATGTGTTCTCTTGTCTGTGGCATGGGGCCGTCTGCTGCGGAAACAACAAGAATACCACCGTCCATTTGTGCTGCACCTGTGATCATGTTCTTAACATAGTCAGCATGGCCTGGGCAGTCAACGTGTGCATAATGACGCTTTTCGGTCTGATATTCAACGTGTGCGGTGTTAATGGTAATACCGCGTTCTTTTTCTTCTGGAGCAGAGTCAATGGATGCATAATCTTTAATGTCTGCTAGTCCTTTCTTAGCGAGAACGACTGTAATTGCAGCTGTTAATGTTGTTTTACCATGGTCAACGTGGCCAATTGTACCGACGTTAACATGTGGTTTAGTTCTTTCAAATTTCTGTTTTGCCATTTTGATTTTTCCTCCTAATTGAGTTTATTTTTCTTTGTTTTGTTTAATAGCCATATTCATTGTATATTAAAATATACATTTTTGCAAGTGGATTAAATGGTTCCACGTTTTTTAACAATATCGTCCATAATTGACTTAGGACACTTCTCATAACGAGAGAATTGCATCATAAATACGGCGCGTCCTTGTGTGTTTGAACGAAGTGATGTTGCATAACCAAACATTTCTGCAAGAGGAACTAGTGCACGGATAACAACCGCGTTATCACGTCCTTCTTGAGACTCTAAGCGACCTCTTCTAGATGTTAAATCACCGATAACATTACCTACGTAATCGTTAGGTACGACGACTTCGACATCCATTATAGGTTCTAAGATGACTGGGCTTGCTTTTGTCTTACACTCTTTGAGTGCCATCGACGCTGCTATCTTGAATGCCATCTCAGATGAGTCGACATCATGGTAGGAACCATAGTGAAGGGTTGCTTTCACATCGATCAGTGGGTAACCTGCAATGATACCGTTGGGTAGTGCTTCTTCTAATCCTTTTTGAACGGCAGGAATGTATTCTCTAGGAATGACACCACCGACAACTTTATCAACAAATTCAAAGCCTTTGTTTGGATTGGGTTCAAACTTGATGACAACATGTCCGTATTGTCCGCGTCCACCGGATTGTCTGACAAACTTTCCTTCGATATCTGCTTCACCTGCAATCGTTTCGCGATAGGATACTTGAGGTTCAGCAACGTTAGCTTCAACCTTGAATTCACGACGCATACGATCAACGATGATATCTAGGTGTAATTCACCCATACCTGCGATGATGGTTTGTCCGGTTTCACTGTCGGTGTACGTTCTAAATGTTGGATCTTCTTCCGCTAACTTCTGTAATGCAACACCCATCTTTTCCTGATCCTGCTTGGTCTTAGGTTCGATAGCTACATTGATAACAGGTTCTGGGAAATGCATGGATTCTAAGATGATATCATCTTTTTCTGTTGCGAGTGTATCACCTGTTGTGGTATCTTTTAACCCAACAACGGCTGCGATATCACCAGCAAACACTTCCTTGATCTCTTCTCTGTGGTTGGCATGCATTTGGAGCACACGACCAAAGCGTTCTTTGTTGTTTTTGTTGGTGTTGAGTACGTAAGAACCAGAAGATATCGTACCAGAATAGACTCTAAAGAATGTCAAACGTCCAACATAGGGGTCTGTCATAACCTTAAAGGCTAATGCGGTAAATGGTTCAGTATCTGATGGATGACGAACAACTTCGTTACCCTCTGAATCATGACCTACAACAGAATCAATATCTGTTGGAGCGGGAAGATAATCAACAATAGCGTCAAGCATCTTCTTCACACCTTTATTTTTAAAGGATGATCCGCAGATAACTGGGAAGAATTTCACAGCGAGTGTTCCCTTACGGATTGCACGCTTGATCTCAGGGATCGTGATTTCTTCTCCTTCTAAATACTTCATCATGAGTTCTTCATCAAAGTCAGCAATTGCTTCGATGAGTTCCTCTCTTTTCTTTTCGACAATGTCTTTTAGGTGCTGAGGAATAGCGATGTCTTTTGAACCTTCATCTGCAGATCCATCATAGATGACTGCAGTGCGTTCAATTATATCGATAATACCTTTGAATTCAGATTCAGATCCAATAGGGTACTGAATAGGAAATGCTTTAACACCTAAACGGCTGTGGATCGTTTTGATAGCGCGTTCAAAATCAGCACCAATCTTGTCCATCTTATTGATATACACGATTCTTGGAACTTTATATTCGGTGGCTTGCCTCCAAACAGTTTCTGTTTGTGGTTCAACCCCGGCTTGTGCGTCAAGTACGGTGACTGCACCGTCTAGGACGCGTAGTGATCTTGAAACTTCAACTGTGAAGTCAACGTGACCTGGGGTATCAATAACATTGATGCGGTATTCTTTCCAATACGCTGTTGTTGCAGCGGATGTAATCGTAATACCACGCTCTTGTTCTTGTTCCATCCAGTCCATTGTAGCGGCACCATCGTGAGTCTCACCGATCTTATGAATCTTACCCGTATGGTAGAGGATTCTCTCAGTCGTTGTCGTCTTACCCGCATCAATATGAGCCATAATGCCAATATTACGGGTTTTCTCTAATGGGAATACACGAGGCATAATAAATCTCCTTACTACCAGCGATAGTGAGCAAATGCTTTATTTGCTTCAGCCATGCGGTGTACGTCTTCACGCTTCTTCACTGCACCACCTAATCCTTGTGATGCATCTATCAATTCTTTTGCTAATTTTTCTTCCATGGTTTTTTCATTGCGCAAACGTGCGTAATTGGCTAACCATCTGAGCCCTAATGCTGTTTTTCTGACAGGTCTAACTTCTGTTGGAACTTGATAGTTTTGTCCACCGATACGGCGTGAACGAACTTCAATAACTGGCATAATATTTGCCATAGCTTCATTAAAGACTTCAATGGGTTCACGTCCTGTGATATCTTTGATACGGTTGAACGCTCCATAAATAATGCCTTGAGCTGTACCCTTTTTACCATCTTCCATAATGGTATTAATGACACGGGTGACAAGCTTTGATTGGTATATTGGGTCTGGTAAAACATCGCGTTTTACAATATGTCCTTTACGTGGCATGAGTTCACCTTCTTCCTTTCTATTGATCAGTTAATTGTTTTTGTTTTATATTACTTTTTAACGGCTGCTGCCTTGGGGCGCTTAGCACCATATTTGGAGCGAGCTTGCTTGCGGTTGGCAACGCCGGTAGCATCTAGTGTACCACGTACGATGTGATAACGTACCCCTGGAAGGTCCTTAACACGTCCACCACGAATCAGCACGACGCTGTGTTCTTGGAGTGAATGTCCAATACCTGGAATGTAAGCTGTCACTTCAGTTTGGTTGCTCAAACGTACACGGGCATATTTACGTAAAGCTGAGTTTGGTTTCTTAGGTGTCATGGTTGTAACACGTGTGCAAACCCCACGCTTTTGTGGTGAACTGTACTCAGATTCTTGCTTCTGTAAGCTGTTGAAGCCGTAGCCAAGTGCAGGTGATTTTGATTTGTACTTTTTGTCCGTTCTTCCGTTTTTTACAAGTTGCGAAATTGTTGGCATTTGTAGTTCTCCTTTCTTTTGACACATGTCCATGTGTTTCATTTTTCGATTTACAAAACCTTTGTGGCTTTATAAAGCCATCTATATCTGGAAACTTTTGCGTTTTTTACGCAGCGTGTTTATTATATAACGAAGCGGTCATTAAGTCAATGTTTTTTGCTCTAAAAAGTTAAAAAAAAGATAAAAATGACACGCCTGGTTGCGTGTCTTTGTACTACTGTTTAATGGTTTAACTATTTTTTTACGATTTTCTTGATAATTACGATGACTAGTGCAAGCACGCCAAAGAGCGATGTTGCTGCTGCTGCAAAGACAATCGTATATAAAATCCATCCAATCGGTCTTCTTGCAAGATAGATAAATGGTCCAATTAAGATATAGAAAACAATGAAACCTAAATCTCCTCTTATCGAATAATT
Source organism: Acholeplasmataceae bacterium (assembly GCA_034005105.1). GTDB lineage: Bacteria > Bacillota_I > Bacilli_A > Acholeplasmatales > Acholeplasmataceae > Peloplasma. The sequence continues at coordinate 8,386 of JAVEVJ010000047.1, forward strand.
ATTTTCAATCTGATAAGGTTCAGCTGCTCTAAATTCAATCTCACCATAGCGTGCTCCATCTTTAGGTGGATGCTCAATTTCAATAGGATCAGATAGATAGAGCGTATCACCATTTTCATCAAAATAGACCAATTTCACTTCGTTATACGCTAAATATTCATCCGTTTGCGTAGCAAACTCTTGGAAACATGTACCGAAACCTTCAATGTTTGCTCCTTGCACATAAGCTAAATAACTCATCCAAATGCTATCATCATCTTCTAAGTAGTCGATGGTTTCAATGTGTCCAAAGTAATCCTGATACATTTGAGTAGGTATATCAAAGGTATAGCGTGTGACTTCTTCACGCTTAACCAATAGATCGAGATAACCTCCTTCAAAGGCTTCACCGATGGGACAACTACTTGTTGAAATAAGTATTTGGATACCATCAGGTGTTGCTGGAGGTGTTGCTTTGACTTCTAACATCGGAATGCTCAATAAAAGAATCAAAACAATGATTACTTTTTTCATAGGATTCCCCCTGTATGTTTCATTTAATCTTATTCTATCATAAGACAAAACCCATCAATATAAAAAGTCACAATTTATGTGACTTAAATTTCTATTTCATAGATATATTGATTCTTCCCTTTATTTTTCGCATCATAGAGCACACGATCTGCTTTTCGAATGACATCATGTCGCTTTGTAGCCTTCATAATTCCTATC
>JAVEVJ010000048.1:0-1281 GCA_034005105.1 Acholeplasmataceae bacterium
TTCGCTAATGAGGTAGGAACCTCAAAGCTACCTGTGATATTGGATGGATCGCTAATCAGTGCACTTAAACTATCATATGCACCTTGCAAAACCGCTTCAGCTGGATCTTCTTTTCCTTTGCAGGAAACGAGAACGAGACCAAATGCGATGATCGCAATAAATAAAAATACTTTTTTCATTCCATTTCTCCTTCTATTTTTTTATGTTATCACACGCTTGTTAGTTAGTGATAAAATCATAAGTTTCTTCATACTGAGTGTTGATGTAACTATCAAGATCTGCTTGATTTGCGGCATCATAAGCAAGAATCTTAACGAGTAGTGCACCGACTTCAGTACGTGTTTTAGAACCTAAGTTAAAGACTGCAGATGTAAAGAAGATTTCTCCATTGTTTAAGAAGATTTCAATCGCTTCTTTAACGAGTTTGTCCTGTGCTTGCTGCAACGTTGTTGGACTTTCAACAATCGATGCTACATAATTTGTCCAAGCTTCTGTTTCATAAGCTGAATAACGGACAGGTGCATAACCCGATGGAATACAGAATTCTGCAGATTTTTCTGGAGAAACCATGTACTTAGCAAATAGCCATGCAGCAATCATACGTTGTTCATCGCCTGAATTGAACAGGTTAATGTTTGGACCTTGTTGGATCTGGAATCTGTGCTGTGCATCTTTTGCAGGAAGTGGTGCAACACCTACGCGATAACCTGCGTTAAAGACGGTTGAACTAGCACCGATGTAAGCATAACGTGTACCACCGGTTGAACCGACATACATATAAAGCTTTTGGTTTGTCTTCATGATATCTGATGTATAAGCATCACCATTAAGACCACGTGTTAACATTAAACCACGATCAACCTTGTCTTTGAAATATTTGACCATTTCTTTAGATGTATCATTATTGAACTGAACTTCACCTTTACCTGTTTCTTCGTTATAACCTGTGTAAGGTGCATCCCATTGTTTGGACGCTGTAATGAAGAGGTTGTCTTCAGAGTCATAACCGAATGGAATAGCATCTGGTTCACGTTCTTTAATGTCTTCTGCTATTTCGAAGACTTCATCCCAAGTCGTTGGAACGTCATAGTCATGTGCATCAAAATATGTCTTGTTATAGAAGAATGCTTCACTTGACTTAGTAAATGGTAACGATAGGATCGTTCCTTCACTGTCATAACTTTGACCTTCTGCCCATAATCCAGGTAAGAAATCCTCAACTTCTTCTTCAGTGAAACCAATGTTTGGATTCGTGATAAAGTTATTCAATGCAAGTGGTGC
>JAVEVJ010000048.1:1381-8490 GCA_034005105.1 Acholeplasmataceae bacterium
TCAGTAAATGAACTTCTAAGCCATGTGGTAACGAGCTTAAACTGTTCGTTAGCAACAATATCTGGCCAGATGTAGGCATTCCATGCACCCATCAACTTTAAGATTATGATGGTGACGATACTACTTTTAGCGATCGGTACCATCACGCTCCATAAGTACTTGTAGTCTTTACATCCATCAACCTTTGCTGCATAATAGAGTTCATTAGGTATCTGTTTGAATGTCTGTCTTAACAAATAGATATGGAAGATTGAGACCAGGAAGGGAATAATCATTGCAAGATAAGATCCTATGCCTGGATCGTTGACCCATCCGAGTCGTGATACGGTAATATAGTTTGAGATAACCATCATTTCACCTGGAATCATCATCGTTGCGAGTAAGATAGTGAATATCAATTCGCGTCCTTTAAAGTTCAATCTCGCCAGTGCAAATGCAACGAGGATCGAGAAGAATGTTCCACCGATGGTGGAAAAGACGGCAACAATCGAGGTGTTTAATAGATATCTCGGGAAATTAATGTTTCCTTGTTGTGCTGTTGAATAGAGGAAAACATTGATATAGTTCTTAGGTGAGAAAACTTTGGGAAACAAACTTGTATTGAGTGAGTTCAAAACTTCATTGCTGCTTTGAAAGGATACATTTAACATCCAATAGAATGGGACGATGACGATAAACGCCATGATTGATAGGAAGGTGTATGTTCCGAACTTACTCATTATCTGCGCTGTCTTTTGAGCTTTAAGTGCTTTATTTTCGCTGTAATCAGCATATTTCATCATATTATCCATAGCGCATTCTCCTAGTAGTGTACTCGCTTTTTACTGACATATAGATTAATGGCAGTAAAAATCAAGATTATGATAAATAGCATAACTGCAGCTGCTGCACCTCTTGAATAATAGGAAACGTAGTTCGAATCCATTCCAGAGAGTCCAATCTTATCATAGACATATGCTACCGCTGTCCAACGATTGCGATCGAGTGTACGTCCGGTTGTTCCTGCGACAGCAAGCACAGATTCATAAGCCTTGAAGGCTCCAATAAATGATGTGATCAATATATAGCTGATCAGCGGTGATAGGAGTGGAATGGTGATGTGAGTCAACACACGACGTTTCGGTGTTGAGTCCACTTTAGCTGCATCGTAGTATTGTTTAGAAATACTTTGCAGCCCACCGATGAACACTAAAATCTTAAAGGGTAATCCGCTCCAAATAGAATAAATCAACACAACGAACATCCAATTGTTTCTCGTTGCTGTCACACCGACCCAGTCAATAGAGGTTTGAAACAGTGTATTGATCAAACCCTCTGCCATAATTCCTTGGGTCAAAGGATGAGAGAACATGACGCTGAATACCATCCCGATTGCGAGTGTATTGGTTACATAGGGAACAAAGAATATCGTTTGAAAAATCTTTTGTAATGGTTTAATCGAATTGAGTGCAACCGCGATGAGTAATGCTAATACCGTCGATACAGGAACTGAAACGAATACTAATATCAACGTATTGCCAATTGCATTAATGAAGTTTTTATCACCAAAGATGGTTTGATAGGCTGCAAAATCAAAGAATTGTCCAAAACTATCATCAATTGCATTATATTGGGAAAAGAGTGAAATTAAAATGGTCTTAATCAGTGGATAAAACGTAAATACCGATAATAGAAACAGCGGAATGGCCATGTATAACCAGGCTTTATAATCCTTTTTATACTCGAGCATTATGCCAATCTCCGACCATCTTCTGCATCAAAGATGAATGTCTTATGCTTTTTCAGATTAAAACGAACTTGTTTTTGGTCATAAAGTGCTTGATCTGCATCTTGAATAATGATTCTAAACGATGGTGTTATCGCATCTTTATGCGTTGATACTAAGCTTAAGTCACGACCAATGGTTTCAACATACTGGGATGTGATTGTTAGCGTTCCGCTCTCGCTAAGTTCATAACCTTCAGGTCTGACTCCAACCACGACTTCTCGTTCTTTTTCTTTCTTTAATTTGTCGGATGCATAGACAACTTGATCATCAATATAGATTTTTGCATCCTTGAGATGACCACGATAGAGTCCAATAGGTGGCGTACCTAAGAATTTAGCAACGAATAGGTTTTCTGGTTGATCATAGACATCTTGTGGTGCACCTTTTTGTTGTTCTTCACCAAAGTTCATGAGGACGATCTCATCTGAAATCGACATTGCTTCTTCTTGGTCATGGGTTACAAAGATGGTAGTAATACCTGTTTCGCGTTGAATACGTTTGATTTCTTCGCGCGTCTGCAAGCGTAGGCGTGCATCCAAATTAGATAGTGGTTCGTCAAGTAGTAACACTCTGGGTTTTTTAACAAGGGCTCTTGCGATGGCAACACGTTGTTGTTGACCACCTGAGAGTTGTGCTGGTGTTTTTTCTAGTTGATCTTCAATACCGACTAGTCTCGCCATCTCCAAGACGCTTTCTTCCATCATTTTTTTATAGTTCTTATTTTTTGCATCAATAACGAGTTTGACACTCTTGGGCATTATCTTTTCAAGTTCTTCCCTAGAGGGGTTGGCTTTATTAGCAGTCAATTCTTTTTTCTTGGCTTCATATGCCTGTTCAGCAGCTTGATACTTCGCTTTCATGGTTGGCATAAGTGCATCGAGATTTGCTGGTGTAATCGCTTCTTTTTCTTTAACATACTCAGCTGCATAACTGTTTAGTTTAGTGGTGAGATCTTCTTTGAATGCAGCTAATTTTGCTTTGTGGTTCGCTTTAAGTTCACTTACATCTTGTTTTTCTTTCTTTAAACGAGCTAGTTCTTCTTTGTAGTTCGCTTTTTCTTTGAATACTTCATTGGTATGCATGGCTTTAGCATCGTTTTCTAAACGTCTAAATTTGTTTTGAAGTGCATCAAGTTTGTCTGAATACTCATAATATATTTCAGCTTCTTTTGGACTTTCGATGATATAAGCTTTTTTCAAAGCTTCATCGATAGAACTCTTTCTGATATTCATATTTTCCAAAGGAAACAAGATGTTCTTTCGAACTGTCATGTGAGGGTATAATGCATAATTTTGAAAAACTAAACCAATACCTCTTTTTTCAGGAACGAGTTCAGTCACATCTTCATCACCAAAAAAGATTTTACCTGTTGTTGGTGCGAGTAAACCTGCAATCATATAGAGTGTTGTTGATTTTCCACATCCCGATGGTCCAAGTAAACCGATAAGTTTTCCCGCTGGGATAACGACATCAAAATCATCAACTGCTCGTGTATCTTTGCCGCCCTTTTTGTCATAGAAAATCTTGGTTAAATTTTCTAATCGGATGGACAATCCCTTTTCCTTAAACTTTGTGTTCTCTTCCATTGTTAACTCCTATTCCTATTTAGTTGCGAAACATATACTAAGAGATGGTTTGTTTGGCAACATTATTATTGTAAACATGTTTTATGAAACGAGAAAAACTCTCATGGTATCATCCACAAGAATCAGGTAGCACAGTTATACAAAAAAGTGTTGACCATTGACTCGTTTACAGCATAGAATACGATACTTTTTATGATCAACATAGCATTCACCTCAATACATTTATTATATAATAATAAGCCTGAAATTACAATCTAATTTGAGGCTTCGCCACACCAAATTTACGTGTTTTTTTCAAACACCGCAGGTGAAAGCGCTTTTAACGGTAATTACATTATAGTATGATAGGCATGGTTTGTCAATCAATGAGGTCATCTTCCTTGGTTCGATCTTTGTCTATTTAGACGTTTTCCTTTCTTTCATAAAGAAAGAGGCCGATTGGGCCTCTTAAAATTCACAGTTTTTAGGTGTTCTTGGAAAGGGGAGAACGTCCCTGATATTTTCTACTCCGGATAGGTACATAATCAAGCGTTCAAAGCCTAAACCGAATCCAGAGTGAACACATCCACCATATCTTCGTAAATCGATATACCATTCAAAATCCTTTTTAGGTATGTGCATCTCTTCCATACGACGCAAAAGATAATCCATGCGTTCTTCTCTTTGTGAGCCTCCTACAAGTTCACCTGAACCTGGAACAAGTAGATCCATGGCAGCTACCGTTTCTTGATCGTCGTTTAATCTCATGTAGAAAGCTTTGATATCTTTGGGCCAATCAATGACGAAAACAGGTGACTTGAAGTATTGTTCCGTTAAGTATTTTTCATGTTCTGTATTGATATCTTGTCCATACTTGGGTTTATTTTCAAATTTCACTTTAGACTGAAGTAAGATATCAATGGCTTCTTTATGAGTTACTTTAGCAAAAGGAGTACCTAAAACCTTGAGAAGGCGGTCGGTTAATCCGGGTTCAACAAACTTATCAAAGAAAACCATTTCCTCCGGTAGCTTTTCAAAGACATAACGAATCAAATACTTGACCATGTCTTCAACAACTTCCATGTTTTTGTTCAAGTCAGCAAATGCCATTTCGGGTTCAATCATCCAAAATTCTGAAGCGTGACGTTGTGTGTTTGAGTTTTCCGCTCTAAATGTAGGTCCAAAGGTATAGACATTCTTGAACGCTAACGCAAAAGCTTCAGCTTCGAGTTGCCCCGTGACCGTTAGGTTGGTTGCTTTACCAAAAAAATCCTTTTTATAATCGACTTTTTTGTCTTCAGTGAAAGGAATTTGATCAAGAGGAAGTGTTGTCACACTAAACATCTGTCCAGCACCTTCACCATCATTACCTGTGATGATTGGTGTATGCGTGTAGATAAATCCTCTCGATTGAAAGAATTCATGAATCCCCATGGCTGCGACAGAACGCAAACGAAAGACTGCATGGAACAGATTGGTTCTTGCTCTTAAATGAGCGACCTCTCTTAGAAACTCGCGCGTGTGCCTTTTAGGTTGTATTGGATAATCTTCAGGAGAATCCCCTAAAAGTTCGATATGTGATGCTTTGACTTCAAAGGGTTGTTTTGCGTGGGGTGTCAGTATGAGTTCGCCTTTAACCATGATGGAACTACCCACGCGAAGTTTTTGAACATCCTTAAAGTTATCGATGCTTTGTTCTTCATAGACAACCTGAAGAGTTTCAAAGAATGTGCCATCGTGAAAGTTGATAAAACCAAACTCTTTTTGTGCGCGATGATTTCTAATCCATCCGTAAAGTTCAAGGGATTGATTTAATTGTTTTTCTGTGTGTCTAAAAATACTTTTGACTGTTGTTTCCATAATCGATTCTCCTTAATTAAAAAATAAAACGCCCTTAGTCAATCTAAGGACGTAGGATATACGCGGTACCACCTTAGTTCTAGAAAAAATTCTAGCCCTCAATAACTTATAACGCAGTTAACGGATGGTTCTAATAACCTTTTAGGCTTTCTTCCATCTCTCCGAGTGTTCTTCATATTTAATGTTGGATCGGCTTTCACTATCTCCGACTCGCTAACCAAGGGATTAAACACTACTCTCTCTTCATCGATTTCCCATTTATTATATCTTTATTATGCGAAATTGTCAATCGGTTTCATCTGTTATCTCTGATTCGATCAAATCAGGTTCATCGGATTCAATTTCATTAAATTTCGCTTCAGATATGTGTTCAAATTTTCTAGATATTTTAGTGCTCGTCGTGTGAACACTATCTGCGGTTTTAGCAACCGTTTCAATGGATCTTTTGAGTTTATCCCATCGTTCAACATAGCGTTTAAATTCTTCTCCAAGCTTCTTGAGTTCTTCAACAATGACTTTTGCTTGCCGATCGCGTTCAAGGTTTTTAACCACCATTTGAATCATTGATAATGTTGAGATCAATGTTGTTGGTGAAACGAGCCATACCTTGTTTTTTGTTGCATATTCAATGAGGTCTTCATGGTAGGCTGAGATCTCCGCAAAAATTGCTTCTGCAGGAACAAACATAAACGCTTGGTCACCAGTTTCATTGAAGATGATATATTTATTTTTAATATCGTCAATATGTTTTTTAACATCGCGTTTGAAGTCTTTGGTTGCCTGGAGACGATCGGCATCACCTAGTTCACGATCAACCATGCGACGATAATTTTCTAATGGGAACTTGGAATCCACAGCAACCATACCGATGGGTTCAGGTGCGTAGATAATCGCATCAGCAATCGATCCATTAGATAACGTCTTTTGTTTTTCATAAAGTTCTGCGTTATCTCCAAGTACAGCTGATAAGAGTTGATAGAGTTGTACTTCGCCAAAAATTCCTCTCGTTTTTTGTCCTTTCAAAAGATCATTAAGTGATATAACTTCGGTTGATAGTGTTTCAATTTTCTTTTGTGCTTCATCGATTTTTGTGAGTCTTTCAACAACATCCGTAAATGTCTTATTTGTCTTGTCAAAGCCTTCACCCAGTCTTACGTCTACCTTGTCATTGATCTCTTTAAATTTGATTTCAATCTGACGTAGCATGTTGTCTTTGAACTCATTTAAGTCTTTTTGACTCGACTTGCCTGTCTCATTAATCATTTGAGATAACTGGTATCTAAAGTCACCATATTCTTTTTGCAGGTATACTTTGAGATCGTTTTGAACATCCTTAAAGGCATCCATTTCTGGTAATTGATTTTTTCGTTTTCTGATACTAATTAAGTTGTAGATAAATAGTATTATCAATAAGACAAGTAATCCTAATTGAACATATTCCACGTTCCATTACACCTCCAAATCTTCTAAGTAATAGATATGCCATATGTCATCGATCACTTCAACATAGAAGATGATATATGTTTCATCCGATAAAATGATATCGTTAACCGATGTGATAAATCTGTCATCATTGAGTGCTCTCGAATAACTTCTTTGTTTGTCTTCTTCGACCATGACACTCTGATATGCCCTGCTCACAAGATCAGTACAATAGTACTTGTATTTCATATCTAAAAAGAATAAGAAATTATATAGATTTTTTCCGACCTTGTCCTGTGCATAATCAACAGCTCCGTCGATTTGTTCTAGGGTGATTCCTTTGACCCTAATACCAATAAATTCATTGCGATAGCGTGTTCCATAATAAGGAAACTCAGGATCTGATTCGCTGCGATAGACAGGATTCATCCAATAATTGGTGTAAGAATTACTGACGGTTGCTGAATAATCGTGGGGTTGATCTCCAGGATGCA
>JAVEVJ010000007.1:0-39677 GCA_034005105.1 Acholeplasmataceae bacterium
TCACCTCTATTTTAATTATAAATGAAATCGTCTAAAAACAGGTCAAACAAATAGAGCCAATGTGTTTTTTCAAACTTCGTAACCATCGTGATATGCACATGACCTTTGAGATAGCTCAAACGAACTTGAGCTAAAAATGCATTGGCTTTATCAAAGAGTTTTTTACCATCAATTTTTTGTGACGCTTCCATCGATAGAACCAGGGTCACCTGATTTGATTCAACAATCGTCTTATGACCACCTATCAACGAAGAGAGTTTCTTATAAAGCTTTTCATACATGTAGAGTAACAGATCAGCGCTTAATTCACCAAAGCGATCAGTCAGTTCTGTTTTTAAATCATCCACATCTTTAATACGATTGAGTTCAGCAATCCGTTTATGAATTTCGATGCGCACAGCATCTTCTGAGACATATTCTGGATCCACGTGTCTTGGTGCGTAAACTTCATCGATTTGTGTATCCTTCGGTTTTTCGATTGATTGTCCGGTTATGGCTTCCTCGAGCAATTTCATGTAGAGTTCAATACCGACAGAATCGATAAATCCTGATTGTTCAGAACCTAAAACATCTCCTGCTCCACGTATGGATAAATCGCGCATTGCAATCTTAAATCCTGATCCTAAAGCAGTAAAATCTTGAATGGCAGAAAGACGTTTTCTAGCTTCATCATTGATGTTCTTATGTGCCTCATAAAGTAGGTATGCATAGGCGATACGATCGCTTCTTCCCACACGACCACGGATCTGATAGAGTTGCGATAAACCCAGTTGATCTGCATCATGAATGATGAGTGTATTGGTGTTTGGTATGTCAACACCTGTTTCAATAATCGTTGTGGATACCAAAACATCGTAGGAATGATCAATGAAATCAGATAATACATTTTCAAGTTGATCGCGATTCATTTTTCCGTGAGCATACGCTATTTTCGCTTCGGGTACAAGTTTGCTTAGACGATGAACCATGCCTTCGATTCCTTGTACTTTATTGAATAGGTAAAACACCTGTCCGCCGCGAGCAATCTCACGCATAATCGCTTCTTTAATCAGTGCATCCTGTCTTTCTACAACATACGTTTGGACGGGGTATCGATTTCTAGGCGGTGTTTCAATCATGGATAAATCTTTGAGTCCCATCATGGACATCTGTAATGTTCTAGGTATTGGCGTTGCAGATAATGTCAATGTATCAACATTGACTTTAATCTCTCTTATTTTTTCTTTATGTTCAACACCAAAACGCTGTTCTTCATCGATAATCAACAATCCTAAATCATTGAATTTGACATCATCAGATAAGAGTCTGTGCGTTCCAATGACAACATCGATAAAACCTCGTTTGAGTTTTTCAAGTGTTTCTCTTTGTTTTTTAGGTGTAACAAAACGTGAGAGAAGCGCAACATTTGCTCCATATTTTTCAAACCGCTCTTTAAACGTATAGTAATGCTGTCTTGCTAAAACAGTGGTAGGAACTAAATAGAGAACCTGTTTTTGGTTAAGGACAGCTTTGAAGGAAGCGCGGAGTGCGACTTCTGTTTTACCAAAACCGACATCACCACAGATTAAACGATCCATCGGTCTTTCTATTTCCATATCGTGTTTCGTATCAATAATTGCACGCTCTTGATCTTTTGTTGTTTCATAAATGAAGTCACGCTCAAAAGCTTTTTGCATTTCATTATCAGCCTCAAATTTGTATCCAATGCTCTGTTGACGCATAGCATAAAGATTGATTAAGCGATCGGATAAATCCTTAATGCGCATTCTAACCTGGGCTTTTGTCTTTGACCATTGTTTACCACCAAGTTTAGAAAGTTTGGGATGTGCGCCATCATGAGAGGAGTACTTAAGCACCATATCAATTTGATCCATTGGTACGTAAAGTGCTTCTTCATTAGCATAGATAATATGCAGATAATCTCTTTTATCACCTGACAATTCCATGGTTTTTAAACCCATATACTGTCCAATACCATAATCATAATGGACGACAAAATCACCTGGTGTTAAATCTTCAATTCGTCGAATCTTAGACGATTGATTGAGTACACTTCGATAACGAATCGCAGGACGTATGCGATAGGTGAATAAGTTGGAATCATCTAATATCCATAAGCGTTCGTCACGCATTTGAAATGAACCATAGCTCTGAATATCTAATATATGAAGACCTGGTTGATCACTTAGTTTTCGATCGTATGCAATTCCTTTATGATCCAAAAAGGTCATCAGTTCATCACGATATGCTTTTTGAGCAATACACGCAAATATACGATAGTTTGGTATATCTTTGATATCTAATGCAAACATTTCAAGGTTGCCCTGATAGGTGTTTATATGAGATATACCAAGATCAATTGCATTATCTACGCTGTTAAGTCCATAATTGTCGATTTCACGATGTGGTTTTGCAAGGTGTTTATCAAGGGGAATACGAAAGGGGATGGATAAAAAGTGATTGCCATTCATGGTGGTGGCATATGTCATTAAGTCACTATAGGTTTGATCTTCATTAACTCGCATCTTATGAACGTCAACGAAATACATTTTGGCATCTTTTGCAAAATCCGTGATGTTTGTTTCCTCTTCATTAAAGAATGGGATATAGAGTGATAATCCATCGAGTTTCTTCCGCTCATCAATTGAAGTTATATCTTGATCAAGTTTTTCTTGTTCTCGCTCAGATAACTGCATTGAACTAAAATATTTCTTAATCTTGAGGATAGCTTTCTCTTTCATCTGATCCGTGTAAAAAACTTCATAGATAGGTGCGATTTCTAGACGTTCAACCTCAGCAAAAGATCTCTGCGTTTCCACATCAAAAACCTTGATTTGATCGATGACATCATCAAAAAAATCAAGTCGATAAGGATGTTCATTGTTGAGTGTGAAGATATCTAGAATATGTCCTCTTACACTAAATTCTCCCGGTTTTTCCACGGTATATGTTCTTTGATAGCCGCTGTAAACTAAATACTGGATAAGTTTTTCAATTTCATATGTACCCTGTTTATCCAATTTTTTTACACTGTTGATATAGTCTTTCGGCTTGAGTTGACGAAGTGCTAGTCCCTCCATGGTTGTCACAACAACAAAAGACTGACCTGACATCAGTTGCTTAAGCGTGTATAACCTTTCGCTTCTAAACTCAGGACTTCCCAAAGCCATGATTGTTGTCAATATTTGATCTGATGGATAAAATAGGACATCTTCACTATCGAGGATTTGAGATAGCGTATCATAATACTTTTGTGCCTCATAGAGATTGGGAAGTACCACAAGTACTGTTTTTTGATTGATTTGGTAATCTGCAGCAACTAAATACGCATTGAAATAGTCATTAGAAAACTTAAAAAACGTCGTTTTCGACGTTTTTTTAACCCATTTTTGTATACTTTCCTGTTGAATCATCCATTCAATCATGGTGAACTCCAAACTATAATGAGGTGTTATATTTCGTCATAATATCCTTGTAGGATATATTTTGCACAAACTGATCAACTATTTCTTTAGATTGCAAGATAGCCTGTTGCAAAACGATCATTTGATTTTGTGTGAATTGGCCTAATACATATTGGTCAAGCGGAATATTGGGTTGATTATCAATACCAATACGTATGCGCTTGAATGCTTCTGTATGTAACAAACCAATAATATTTCTTAATCCGTTGTGACCGCCATGACCACCTGTTTCACGAAGTCTTAATTTTCCTGTTTCTAAATTGACATCATCAACGATAACTAATAAATCTTCAATATTAATGTCATAATAATGCATCAATTTTGAGATAGCTTCACCTGATAGATTCATAAATGTTGAAGGTTTTGCCAAACACACTTTTTCGCCTTCAACATTTAATATAGCAATTTCAGCATTAAACTTCGAATCAAAACGAGCTTGCAATCCAGCATCCTTTAAGATCTCATCAATTACCATAAATCCTATATTATGTCTTGTTTTTTGATACTTAAGTCCCGGATTCCCAAGACCTACAATAAGTTTCATTGTGTACTCTCGCTATGTTGAATTTTATCAAATATTTGACTAATTGGTTCATCTTTAACAATATGTAATATGGATTGACCAAGGAGTGGTCCAATGGATAATTGGGTGATTTTTGATGTTTTTTTATTTGGGTCAAGAGCGATGGTGTCGGTCACGACAACTTCGGATAGTGGTGAATCTTCAATACGATCAATCGCAAGCCCTGATAATACAGCGTGTGTCGCTGCTGCGTAAACTTTGGTTGCTCCTGCATCAATGAGTGCTTGTGCACCAGCAACAAGGGTGCCTGCTGTATCGATGATATCGTCTACCATGATGGCAACACGTCCCTTAACATCCCCAATAATGTTTTGAACTTCTGCTTTATTGGGTTCTGGACGTCTTTTATCGATGATTGCGAGGGGTGCATTAAACGAGCGAGCAAAAATACGTGCTCTTGTTACGCCACCGTGATCAGGGGATACGACAATCACATTATCTAACTTCTTTGTATGTAAAAAATAATCTGCAAGGAGTGGTGATGCTGGGAAATTATCGATGGGTATATTAAAGAACCCTTGGATTTGTGCTGCGTGCAAATCAATACAAATAACTCGATTGATGCCAGCTACCTGCAACATATCTGCAACAAGTTTTGCAGTAATAGGCTGTCTTGATTTTGCTTTACGATCTTGTCTTGAGTAACCATAATATGGCATGAGCACCGTTATGGTTTTTGCTGATGCACGTTTGAGAGCATCTGCCATAATGAGCAGTTCCATTAAATGCTCATTAGCTGGTGCTGAGGTTGATTGCACAATAAAAACATCGTGTCCGCGTACGCTTTCTTCGATGTTAACCGAAATTTCGCCATCTGCAAACTTGACAACGTCAACTGCACTGATTTCGATATTAGCTGCTTTTGAGATTTCTTCGGCTAATGCACGATTTGAGCTGAGTGCGAACAGCTTTATTTTCTTCCCATCCACTATGGACATGATGTATGATCACTCCTTCGTATTCTCTAGTTTCATTATACTATAAATAGGCTTTATTTTCTATGAAAACCTCAAAAAAAAATCTTCTTGCAGCACGCTGCAAAAAAGATTTTATCTATCACGTTTTATTCTTAGCTTTTATTCATCTTGCTCTTCAGTTACAGGGTTTAAAAGAGCCTCATTATATGCAACGACGATTGCATCTTCGATCATCTTGCGCATTTCACCATGAATGGGGTGTGCAATATCTCTAAATGTTCCATTCGGCGTCTTCTTACTTGGCATGGCAACAAAGATGCCGTTTTCGCCTTCAATTATACGAATATCGTGCACCACAAAACTTTCATCGAAAGTAATGGTTGCAACACCTCTTAGTCTACTTTCGCTGCTAACAAGCTTTACTCTCACATCAGTAATTTTCATTTTGCCCTCCAAGACGTCCATGATTTATACTCAAATTATAGCATATTTTTAAGCTACTTTGAATATATTTTAGTGTTTTACCTTTGTTTTTATCATGTTAAGACCCAATTTTTCGGTTTTTTTAATGATTTTTCGCTCGTTTTCGCTAAATATGGGAATAAAGAAGGTCGAACCGCTTCCACTCATACGAGCATAACGACTCAGTTTGCGTATTTGCTTCTGGATTGTGCGTAACTCCGGATAAAGGGTCATACTTGTTTCCGTTAAAACATTGTAATATTTTTCAAAGAAATTTTTAAATTTTTCATTGACATAAAGCGTAAATAACCGGTTAAACCGTTGAGGTTCGTGATTAATGATAAGATTTTCAAATACCTTTTTAGTCGATACTTCGATATCTGGATAATAAAGATAGATATCTTGAACAGGAGGATCTGTGATGAAGAGTAGGTTTTCACCTCTACCATAGACATAAGCAGATTTATTGTGAAGACAAAAGACAGTGTCAGATCCTAGTTTGAGAGCTATTTGCTCTAACTCCTCCAGTGATTTATCCAGTTTCCATAAACGATTCAATCCTCTTAGAGTTGCAGCAATATCTGCTGATCCACCACCTAAACCCGCACCGACTGGAATGTTTTTAGTCAAATTGATTTTAGCCCCCTGAGCCACTTGATATGTATCTTTCATCAACTTTGCAGCTTTGAGGATACTATTATCTTCGATTTGTTGATTGGCGTCTAGTTCAATTTGATCTGATTCTTCGAAGGTTAACACATCGTGTAGCTCAAGTGGTATGGTAATCATTTTTAGATCATGAAATTGGTCGGCTCTTTTTCGAACGACATCGAGTGCAAGATTGATTTTTGCATATGCATTTTCAGTAATCATAAGGCCACTCCTTTGCAAGTTGTATGAAGGTTTCCAAAGATAAAGCTTCAGCTCTAGTCTGTGTTGAAATATTTAACTGAATGAGATAGTTTTCTATATCTTTTTTGCTGATATGAAATGCTTCAAACAAATTATTGACAAGTGTCTTTCTCTTTTGTTTGAATGCTGCTTTGACTAAATCAATGAAAAAGTCTTTTTTCTTTTCATTTAAGAGTGGAGTCTCTCGCTTTTCAATACGAATCACCGCACTATCTACATTGGGAACTGGATAGAACAATTGACGTTTTACATCCATCATCTTATTGACACGTGCCTGATATTGCAAAATGACAGAAAGTGCATTATATGCTTTTGTGTTAGGTTGTGCTAAAAGCCTATCGCATACTTCCTTTTGAATCATTAAGGTTGCTGTTCGAATTTGATCGACTTCAAGTAGTTTAAACAGGATAGGTGTTGTAATGTAATAAGGTACATTTGCCACCACATGCAATTCGTGTTCTTCTTTAGATAAATCGACATCCAAAAAATCTTGATAAATAATCTTTAAATTCGGATATTGATTGGTGAGTACATTCAAATGAGGGGCTAAACTTGTATCGATTTCATAAGCAACAACATCAGCTGCTGTTTCAGCAAGATAAGAGGTTAGTGCTCCTTGACCTGGACCAACCTCAATGACATGTTTATTTTCAATATTTGATTCACGTACAATTTTGCTTAAGAGATTTTTATCTCTAAGAAAGTTTTGTCCGAATCGTTTCTTCGCTTGATGCTGCATGAATTACCTCATTAACCATCTTCTGATCGATACCAAAAAGATGGAGTCTCTGATAGAGTGTTTTTGCGTTTGTATAGCCAATACCTAGTCTTTCACATAGATATAATCGAAGCTGTTTTGAAGACTTGCTACCCATAAGTCCCACATCATGCAGAAATGTATGAGTGATATCACTATGTATATCATGTCTGATCATCTTTATATGCTTTAACGCTTCTTTAATGGACTGAATACTTGCGTGTTCAACACCTATTTTTTTCTCGTTTTTACTTATAGCAAGATCCTTTTTGATGAATGCGTGATAGACATGAGTTAGTTCTTTTGCAACCAATCTGCGAATTCTTTCACCTGCATGATCTGGATCTAAAAACAAGATAATGTCATGTGTCTCATCGAGTTTTTTTAATATCTTCATCACGTCTTTATCGATTGCACTTCCGTTGGTGGTTATAACGATTGGGTGCTCTAAGACTTGTTCTAGTTTGAACTGATCATTCTTACCTTCGACCACGAAAACTTGCGGTCTCATGATTTTCTATAGAAAAATTTGGGATCTTTTTTTGTTCCTGATGACATCAATGATTCGATAATTTTTGATTGATCGATGAGTGAAGAGATTTTACCATTTTCAAGCAGGATATATATCTTATCTCCAAAACCTTCTCCACCATCAAGATAGGTACTATTTTGAACTGTCCGATAGGATGTATAGTAATCAAGTTCCTCGCTTTGATAGGATGCTTTAATTGCTTTGATTTCTTCTTGATTCTCTTCGGTGTCATTGATATATTTCCATATACGACGATTCATAAAATCATGTGCAAGATTTCTAAGAATGGTATCTTTTGATTTTAAAAAACTAGCAATTAAACCGTTGATATAGAAATCATCAATCTCGATAAATGCATCTAAATCATTTGTATCTTTCATGATACGTTTGAGGGGTCCAACGTTACTTTCAAACGGATAATCTGTTAATAAGAGTGCACGAATACGTTTATAAATCTTCTCTAAATTCACTTCATAAGCCCTTGCTACAGGATGATAATAAACCTGCCAATACATGTGATATCTTGCAATCAGGTAATTCTCAATAGCATGGATACCTGTTACTTTAAAAACAACCTTTTTGTTTTTTATATAGAGAACACGTATCAAACGATCAACATCGATATGACCATAAGCTGCTCCTGTATAATACGCATCGCGTTCGAGATAATCGAGACGATCGACATCAAGCTGACTTGAAATCAACTGCTCAATCAGTGGAAATTTCTTTTCTTTTCTTAAGATGCGTGCAACATCTTCAGCAAACTCTAAATCCTCTATATCCAAAATTGATCTTATTTCAGGATTGGATGTTATTAATTTTGCACCAATCTCTTCATGATTAATACCGAATGTTGTTTCAAATGCATGTGAATAGGCTCCATGTCCAATATCATGAAGAAGTGCTGCACTCAAGAATAAGAGCTTTTCTCTCGGATTGAGGGCTTCATCAATATCAGGTACAGTTAAGAATCGATGTGCAATTTCATAAACACCTAAGCTATGAACGAATCTTGAGTGTTCTGCACCGTGAAAAACCATTTGAACACCCGATAGTTGACGAATGCGACGTAGGCGTTGAAAGAGTTCTGAATCAATAAGCTTTTTAATCAGCAAATCATCAACGTGGATAAATCCATAGAGTGGATCTTTGAATACTTGTTGTTTGGCTAGTTTCTTCATATGAAACCTCCTCTTTGAAAAAGTGCCTAAAACTAGGCACTATGCATTGATCGTATACGACTTGACTAGTTCAACAGTATCTCCTGTTGATAACATAAATGCACTACCATCGTCTGTATCTAGGTGACAATCCAATCTGAAATTTGGATGGACACGGCAGAGTACATTATCTAAAATACCTGGCTTGATGCCTCCAACTTTGATAGATACAACTTGTCGATCAGTAACATCAAACTGTTTAGCTTCTTCTGGAGAAAAGTGAATATGTCTATCTGCGATAATGACACCTTCGTTGATATGAACCTGACCTTTGGGTCCAATCAATGTCGCTGCTCCAGATCCTTTTACATCTCCTGAGGAGCGTACAGGAGCTTCAAACTTGAACCGAATTGCATCGCTTTTTGATATTTCAACCTGGGATGCGGGACGAACAGGACCTAAGATGCGAACCCCTGATAGGATTTTCCCCTCAGGACTGACAACATCAACTTTTTCTACTGCTGCATACTGTCCAGGTTGGCTAAGTTCTTTGAGGACACTTAGTTCGTATCCGGGACCAAATAAAATTTCAAGATGTTCCTTGGTTAAATGTAGGTGACGACCCGAAATACCCACAGGAATTTTTTTCATAGATAAATCCTCCTTATATACGTAGTGATTATAACACTTTAACCCTTTCTTTTCAATTGGTTTATGATAGAATGAAACCATGAAAGAGGTGTTTTTATGTCAAGTGTTTTTAGCAAGATTGTTCAAAGAGAAATTCCAGCATATATCGTGTATGAGGACGAATTAGTTATGGCATTTTTAGACATCACTCAAGCCACTAAAGGTCATACATTGGTTATTCCTAAAGAAGCTTATGAAAACATTTTTGTGATGCCTGAAGCGTTAGCATCTCATCTATTTGGTGTTGCTACTAAAATCGCTAAATCCATTCAAAAAGCATTTCATGCTCCTGCACTAAACATCCTGTCAAACAACGGAGAAATGGCTGGACAAAGCGTTTTTCACTTTCATGTCCATCTGATTCCTCGCTATGGTAAAGGTGATGAAAATGTCTTGATTTTAGCTAATCATCAACAGCAGTTGACTCAAGAAGACTATAAAGAAAGAGCCCAAAAGATTAAAGAGGCTCTATCGTAAAGAGGACACCGTCTGAAGCATTTTCAACTTTTAGTACGAGATTGAAATGCGCACATGTTTTTTGTACGATACTCATTCCCAATCCAAATTGACCATTCTGACCTTTTTCATAGGGTCTGAAAACATGATCAATAAATTTATCGTTAATTGGCTCCCCATCATTATAGAAGGTGAGCTTTTTATTTTTAAGTGTAATAATAATCTTTGATTTTGCATACCTTAGTGCATTATCAATGATGTTTGTAAATGCCGTATAAAAGTTTTCTTTAACACCAAAGTACGTAGAGTCATCAAGTTCTGTTTCAATTTCGATATGCGTACGATACTTTTGGTTGTTAACGATATTGATCAAAATATCTTTGATTCGAATATCTTCAAATTCACTAGCATCTTTTAAGTATTCTAGTTTATTCAGTTCAAGCAACTGCTTTACTTTTTGATTGAGCATTTCTGCTTGCTTAACAATGACTTCTGCTTCATTGATATCGGATACACCATCACCAATGGCTTCTGCATACGATTGGATGACAGCAATAGGAGTTTTAAAATCATGGGATATATTTTGAAGCATTTCCTGTTTGGATTTTTCTGCGTATTGAATTTCCTGACGCATTTTTTCAATGGTTTTAGCCAATTCGGTTATCTCGTCGTTACCATCAATTTCAATGGGTTCTTGATAGTTATTACGTCTGAGTAACTGAACTTCACCTTGAAGTCGCTTAATGCGCTCAACGGTGATACGAGACCATAATAAGATAATCACATTACCTAAAAGGACCAGTGCGATAAAACTGATTCGCATCAATGTGGAAAAAGCATTACCAAAAACGGATAGATAGTCTTCAGAGGTAAACACAATGACACTTGCCCCACCAATACGACGATCAATTCTAAAGTAATAATCATCTCCATCGATTTCTACGTGTCTTGTTTGACCTGGCCAAACAAGCATCATATCAGCAATTTCAACCGCTGAATAATGACCATCAAGAACATCTAAATTATGGCTTGATACAACATCTTGAGCTTGAACAACAACATACCCATTATATTCTGAGGCTGGAGGGTTGGTAATGTTAGCTCTGACATCATTGAGATAAGCGGATAGTTGTAACTCGTTTTGGGAGACTCTAAATTCTGAAAATACTCGATTTAAAGCAACAATAAAAATGAGACTCGTTAAAAGTGTCACGATACTAAAGATTAAATTAAGCTGGGTAGCTAATTTAATTTCTTTCATAACAGGCGATATCCAAATCCATAGATGGTTTCAATTTTTAACTCTGGCATCTTATGTCTTAAACGTCTGAGTAGGTCATCGACTACACGATCAGATCCATAGTAGTTTTCTCCCCAAACATGTTTAAGGATTTCTTCTCTAGCAAATGCTTGATTAATATTCTTGATAAAGAACAATAGGAGTTCAAATTCCTTATTGGTGAGCTCAATCATTTGAGAACCTTCACGAATTTCGCGTTTGGTCATATTGATTTCATATTCACCATAACGAACAACTTCAGAAGTTGTGGGTGAAAAATGACGTTTTAAAACAGCTTTAACACGCAAAATTAACTCTCTTGGTGAGTAGGGTTTTGCCAAATAATCATCGGATCCTAATTCTAATCCCATGATTTTATCTAAATCTTGATCTCGAGCGGATGTAAAGATAACTGCTGATGTGCTTCCTTTATCTTTCAAAGCTTTGATAAGATCATATCCGCTTATTTCACCTGTCAACATGATATCTAAAATCCAAAGGTCCACGGGATCATCGATATGTTCCATCGCGCTTTCACCATCGTGAAAAACGGCTGTTTCATAGCCTTCCCGTACTAAATATTTGCGGATAATTTCAGATAAATCTTTTTCATCTTCAACATAATAAATTTTCATAATATAACCTGCCTTTTAAGTAAAATAAGCGTGCGTCAGCACACTTATTATACCATATTGAATCGATTAGGAGAGAAAAATGAAGCACCTCTATCTTATCAAAACACTATGTGAAGTCAATGTTTTTTTGGTGTGAAATTGTGTTATTTAATGACATCCGTTCTCATGTAAGGTCTGAGCACTTCTGGAATGGTGATCGACCCATCTTTATTTTGATAGTTTTCGATGATAGCAATCATCGTTCTTCCGATAGCCAGTCCTGAACCGTTAAGCGTGTGTACATACTCTGTTTTAGCATCTTTATTACGCTTAAATCGAATATTAGCTCGTCTTGCTTGATAATCTTCAGCATTTGAAATGGATCCGATTTCTCGGTAAGTATTTTGACCAGGCAACCATACTTCGATATCATAGGTTTTAGCCATACCAAAACCCATATCCCCTGAGGATAATGCAACAACACGATAGGGTAATCCGAGTCGCTTTAACACTTCTTCTGAGTTAAGCAACATCTTTTCAAGTTCATCATAAGATGATTCTGGTTTCGTAAACTTGATCAGTTCCACTTTATTGAACTGATGAAGTCTCAAGATGCCTCTTGTGTCTCTACCCGCAGAACCTGCTTCTGAGCGAAACGCTGTCGTATATGAACAGTAGTACAAAGGTAATGTATCACCATCGATGATTTCATCACGATAAAAATTAATGGTTGGAACTTCAGCTGTAGGATTTAAGTACCATGAGTTATCACCTGCAAATACCTTGAAGGAATCATCTCTAAACTTGGGAAACTGTCCTGTAGCAAACATGCTTTTTTCATTGACGATATAAGGAGGTATCATCTCTTGATATCCGTGTTCAATCGCGTGAAGATCCATCATGAACTGAATGAGTGATCTTTCGAGTCTCGCACCTAGTCCTTTATCGACAACAAATCTAGATCCAGTCATTTTTGCAGCACGTTCGAAATCTAGGATACCCAGTGCTTCACCAAGTGTGACGTGATCCTTGGGTTCAAAATCAAAGACACGTGGAACTCCAACCTTCTTTATTTCAACATTAAAAGATTCATCTTTACCGATTGGAACACTTGTGTGTAAAAGATTCGGGGTAACGGCCAGTATACCTTCGATCTTTTCTTCTGTGACCTTAAGTTCATCATCAAGCTTTTTGATATCATCTCCTAGATGACTAACCTCACTCAAGATGGAACTTGCATCCAGTTTTTGTCGTTTAAGTTCACCTATTTTTTTAGATGCGTCATTTCTCAAAGCTTTTTTAGCTTCGACATCTAAGATAACTTCTTTTCTACGATTATAGAGATCAACAAGCTCGTAGAGATATTGAAAATCACCGTTTCTTTGTGACAATCTCTGGACAACCTCATCGATGTTTTCAACAACATATTTTAGATCCAACATAGTCTTTCCTCCTTTAAATAAAAAACGCCCTTAAAAGCTAAGGACGTATTAACGCGGTGCCACCTTAGTTCTAGAGAATCTCTAGCCCTCGATATCTTTAACGCAGATATACGGACGTGATTAGCGTCACTGAGAAGTGGATTTCACTCTTACCGATGGTGTGCTTTCACCAAACGCACACTCTCTTGACATCACTAAGACTTACTTGTCTTCTCTTCGTGTTATCTCTATTATAATGGGATTCATGATGATTGTAAAGGTCCTTTATTTTGATTTTTCCTGTATCAGTGCTTTGAGATCATCTTTAATCTCATCCTTTTCTAGACCAAAATCTAGAATCGCTTCAATGTAATCGACTTTATTGCCAACATCATAGCGTTTACCTTTAATGTTATAAGCGTAGACTTTCTCTTCATTCATCAGTCTTAAAATAGCATCGGTTAGCTGAATTTCATTTCCCGCTCCACGTGTTTGATTTTTTAAATAATCAAAGATTCTAGGCGTTAATATATAGCGACCTCCTATGGCTGATCGTGATGGGGCTTCCTCTACTTTTGGTTTTTCGACAACACCTTTGAGTTCGATGATATCTCCACTTTGATTTTCTTTAGGAATACAGATGCCATATTTAAATGTATTTTTGAGTTCTACTTCCATCGTTCCTAAAACAGAGGCTTGTACTTTTTCATACACATCAGAAAGCTGTTTGATAGCTGGTTTGTCTTTGGAGACATACATGTCATCGCCTAAAAGAACAGCGAAGGGTTCACCACTGATAAAAGCTTCTGCTTGAAGTACGGCATGACCTAAACCTAATTGTTCTCTTTGTCGAATGAAATGAATATTTGCTCCAACACCAATATTTCTAACCAAACCGTATTCATATTCTTTATTCTTCGATAATAAGATGGATTCGAGTTCAATGTTATAGTCGAAATAATCGATGATGGCATTTTTGTTTGAGCTCACGATGAGTAGAATATCCGTCATACCTGCTTCAATGGCTTCATTGACGATGTATTCAATGGTTGGACGATCAATGATAGGCAATAATTCTTTAGGAAGTGCTTTGGTAATGGGTAGAAATCTTGTGCCATATCCCGCTGCTGGAATGACTGCTTTTTTAATCATAACTTTTCTCCTTTGTTTGACTTTTTGTCGATAACTTATAGGTTGTATAAACACCACCTAGGAAGAGTATGCAACCAATGACCCAAAAATACCACGGTGTTGAAAAAACATTACCTTCCGTCTGTGATTGTAGTTCTACTAAAATATTAACAGGTGAAATCAAGATGATACCAAGTACTGCTAAATAGAAATGAACCTTATAACGCATTAATATGTGATACATGAGTTTACCCATAACAATCATGCCGACTAAAACACCTAGAGCAAGCATCAACAGCATGGGTAGATGTGGTGCTATTTCCGTAAAGCTGAAAGTTGAAATAGCACGACCTATATCATCGACTAAACCAATCAAAAGATGAAAGTAACCCAGTGCCATCAGCAACGTAGCCGCAGACAAACCTGGTGTAATTAGGGATGCTGCTGTAATAAACCCGATGAAGAAGACGATCAGATAATATGTCCAGTTATTGGCTTGAGCATTATTTTCTTGTACGAGGAGAAAGGATAACATCATGAGTATCGCTAATCCCATCACAAGATAGTGATGCCATGATTTCTTCTGACCTTTTGTTTCTTGGGTTACGCTTGGAATTGATCCCAAGATAAATCCAATCATCAATAAGGTAAAAGGTATTGGGAAGTTCGTCAACAGATATTTGATAATAAGAAAACCCAAAAGATATCCCAAGACTACGCCAACGATATATTGCCATACAGAAAGAATCGCGCGTATAGGTTTTTTGGTAAACTGATTGAGCGCTGTGATTAATTCAGTATAGATTTTTAAGACGGTTGCTACCATCGAACCTGATATGCCTGGTAAAATACTTCCAAGGCCTACAAGTGAACCTTTAATGATTTTGATGACGTGATTCATAGCGACTCCTTTGTCTATCTTTAGTATACCTTAAATCTCTATAAAGATGTGCATGGTTTATCTTCACACCTGGGTGGATGTTTTAATTGTAGCATATTTATTTTGCTTTGGTTATGCTATAATGAATAGGGTGATAACATGGATCAATTCATAGAAATAATCAAATATATTGTGCTCGGAATCATACAGGGAATTACTGAAATTTTTCCGATATCAAGCAGTGGTCATGTGACATTGTTCAGCCATTTGTTCAAGATGGATATGTCCAATTTTCAGACCTTTTTGATGATAACCAATGCGGGATCCTTCCTTGCACTCTTATTCTTCTTTAGACGCGATGTGGGACAACTCATTAAGGGAACCTATTGTTACCTCATACGTAAAGATGAAACTGCAAAAGAGGATTTTATCTATGTGCTCAAACTGATCATTGCAGTGATTCCATTAGGAATATTTGGATTGCTCATCAAAGAATATCTACCGAATGATCTCTTATCCGTTGGATTTGCACTGCTTATTACATCTGGACTTCTCTTTTATGTCTATAAACAACGTGACATTCAGTGGAAAAATGATATTACGTGGCGTAACGCTTTGATTATTGGTGCGTTTCAAATGTTTGCTATTTTCCCGGGTATATCCAGAAGCGGCATTACTATTTCAGGTGGTTTAACGCAAAAAATCGAACTCAAAAAAGTTCTTCGCTTCTCATTTCTAAGTTATATTCTCATTTCTGTACCCGTCACTCTTCTAGGTTTCTATGATGCCTTGCACGCTCATGAGTCTATCCATTTCTTAGGTTATTCACTTGCCTTTATCATGAGTTTTGTCTTTAGTTTATTAGCAGTACGTTTTCTCTATAATTATGTTAAGGTTAAAAACTTGATCTACTTCTCGGTTTACTGTGTAATCGTTGGTTTGTTATCGATTACACTGCATATCCTAGTTCTATAAGTTTACAGACAAAAAGCACTTTCGAAAGTGCTTTTTTTTTATTAGACAAGAGCTGTATGATAGTCCACGCGATCAAAGGGTTTAATCGTCTTATGGGGTCCATCGATGCATGCTGCATTTTTTATGATTTGTTTAAGTACTTCTTCTTTTGTTGAATAAACTTCAATGATGTGATGATCGACCACTTTGAGTGCTAAATCATATTGGTTGTCTATCAAGTCTTTAAATGTTTTGATGTGTCTCTTTTTGGTTGTTTTATTACGAACATAGATTGCTGCGTTTTCAATACGTTCATAATCGTTTTCATTTTCTAAAAAGCGTTTCTTTGCTTGTTCTGATGATGTCATGTGTTGTTGTTCGAGATACTCCCAATCTGGATGAAGGAAAAATTCCTTTCGAGCTTCAAGGTGTCCTACATCGAATTGGTAATCGGAAAAGTCGATTCCACTCAACAGTGTTTTAAGTATATTCTTTTCACAACCTTGAAATGCTAAATAGATACCTTGCATCAAAATCATCCTCCCGTTTAATTACAACTTTATCGTAACATGGTTACAAAATCATGTACAGGGCGTATACGCCACAATCGTATAAAAAAACACTGTGAGACCACAGTGTCTTATGTTTTACTTGCTTTGTAGATCAATTCTTTCTTCTAAATCTTTAGTGATTTGTGCAAACATTTTAGCATCAATCTTATACTTCCAACGATAGATGAGATAAGATACAATGATTAAAATAAGCGGTACGATAATCATGGCCGATCTAAGATTCAAAAGCATTTCTGGAGTGACATTTGCAGCAATCATTGCACGAGATTGTTCGGTTGTCATGTTCGGATTTAGTTTTCTTGCTTCAGTCAGTGGATTGATAACGTTTCGATTTAATCCAGATGCCGCAAGTGTAATCGCAACAACAAACACTTGAACTGAAGTTGCCAGTTTAGTAACAAATGGATTGATTGCAAAAACAACCGATTCGTTTCTTGTTCCAAGTTTCCATTGACCATACTCAATGGTATCTGCTAGCATGACGAGCACTAGTACCTGTATAAAACCTTGACCACTGAATAGAATGAGTCCCGCTAATCCAATAAATAACATGTTTAATGGTAGGATGTAACCGACACTCATGAAGATGAGATAACCAACTGCTATCATTATGACCGATATTGTAAATAGCTTTCTTCGAGACATTTTCTTCATAATGATGGGGAATAAGATCAATGCTGATAGTTGGCTAACCGCTAAAATGGCAGAAAAGATGGTAAATTCAGCTCCACCATATTTGTTGAAGTCATAATTGAAAAAGTAGATGCCTAAAGCTGTCGTTATGAAGTAACCGCAGTTAAATAAAAAGATAGCTACAATAATGACAACTAACTGATCATTTTTAAAGATCACTTTGACCATATCCAATAGTGATGTTTTCTTTGTATCCGCTTCAGCAATCTTATTTTTAGGTTGTTTGACAAAAAAGAAGACCATAATTTGTGAAATAACATAGATGATGACGATAACTAAAGCGATAATTGAAAACGATTGAATCGGACCAACACTCCAGTTTTGATAGATGATGGGCACGAGAGCAATCGTTAGAAACATACCGATGCTCGCAAAAATACGCGCTAAAGATCCAATAGATTCTCTTTCCTTGGGATTTGCTGTAAAGCTTGGATACATCGACCAATAGGCAATATCATTCATGGTAAATGCCATACCCGATAAGACATATAAGATACCAAATACGATCGTAAATGCTGTTCCTGTTAGTCCTAAATCTTGAAACAGCAGATAAAAGATGATTGCTGATGTAAAGGCACCTATTAATATCCATGGTTTGAATTTGCCATATCTCGATTTCGTGTTATCAACGATTGTTCCCATCATCGGATCGTTGATAGCATCCCATATTCTTGATACGGCAATAATCGTACCAATGGTAACAAGTTGCCAGTCTGGTAATCCCAGTGCATCGGTTAAAAAGACGAGTAAAAAGTTGGCGTATAGTGCATACATCATATCTCTTCCGATACCAGATGTTGCATAAAAATACTTCGTTTGATTACTTACTTTTTGTTCATTCATTTGTTTTCACCGTTGATTTCTTGAGTTTTCTTAATCCTTTAAATATTTTCCCATTAATTAAATCGACCAATCCTTCTCCCATTTCAAAACTTACTTTGCCTGATGAGAAGAGTACAAGCATGCGAAGCGGAGTTTCAGTAATCGTTCGTTTCGCGATTTCAATCATGTCATGACTCATGTTTTTCGTCTCTTTGGTTGCTGTTCGAATAACCATTTTTGCAACCAATCGACCCATCCATGTATGTTTGGCATCATCGAGCGTTGATGATAGAGTAAATGGTCTTTGGTGCCTGATGTTTTTTTGTGGTAGCTCGAAGGGAATCAGTTTTGGAAAATCGATCGTTTCATAGGTATATTTTTGATAACTTAAGGATTGATGATGGATGGATTCGCCATCAACATGTACATCGATGGTTTCTATTTCTTCCATTGCGTTCTTTGCAATGACAATCGCATAGTCACCACTTTCAATCACCCAACGCTTCTTATAGAGATCCCAATGAGCAAATGCAGACTTTGGTATTTCAAAGTGACACTGTATACTTTCACCAGGTGCAAGATGCACTTTATCAATTGCTTTAAGTTCCCATCTTGCTTTATAAACCGATGATTCATTATTTTGAATGTAGATTTGAATGACTTCCTTGCCCTTCATTGTACCAATGTTTTTTAAACTGAAGTCAAGTTGAAAATGATCGCTTTGTTCTGTCAGTTTTGCTTCACCGTATTCAAATTGGGTGTAACTAAGACCATATCCAAAGGGATAGTGAGGTTTTTGATTGTAGGATTGATAATAGCGATATCCGATATAAATCGATTCATCATAATAGACTGCATGGTTATCATCTGTAAGTTGGACATTGCATGATGCAATATCATCAATCCATGTTTCAGCCAGTCTACCCGATGGATTTTCCTTACCATAGAGAATATCGAATATCGCACGCGCAGCACCTTGTCCTCCAAGATATGCTAAAAGGAGTCCCTTTAGGTATTGCTTTTCAAACGATAGATTCATCACTGAACCACCTAAAGCAACACCTATAATCTCTGTATTTTTTGTGTATAACTCTTTTAATAAATCGATTTGCTTTTGTGGTATATTTAAATGTTTGCGGTCATAACCTTCCGCTTCTTCACTCTCCGGTAGTCCAAATAAATAGATTATTTTATCTGCTTCACTTGCACACAAAGTAGCTTCTTTAACCAATGCATCATCCGTTTTATGGTTATCTAGTGTGTATCCTTTAGCAAATGTGATATTTTCAGAATAGTCTTTAGCAACATTGATGATCTGTTCAAGTTTCGTTGGATTGATGTGTGATGAACCTGCACCTTGATACCTGATATCATCGATAAAGCCACCAATGATGGCTATTTTTTCTTTCTTTTTTAAAGGCAATACATTTTGATTCTTAAGGAGAACCATTGATTCACGTGCAATGCGAATAGCCTCTTTATGATGAGCGTTGATATCGAATGTGACATCATCATACCGTTTATATTTTCTAACCATATCGATGATGCGTTCTGATGACTTATTGATTGCTTGTCTGGTGGTATCATCTTGCGTTTGTTTTAAAATCTCATTAGCACGATAACCAAATGAGGATGGCATTTCAAGATCAGTCGTTGCCTTTAGGGCATCCACCCTATGATTGATAGCTCCCCAATCGCTAACAACTACGCCATAATATCCCCATTCTTTTCGAAGAATTTGATTCAAATAAGGATGTTCTGTTGCATAGTGTCGGTTGATTTTGTTGTAACTTGCCATGATGGTAGCAGGATTTTCTTTAACAACACGTTCAAACGCTTTAAGATAGATTTCACGCAGTGCTCTTTCATCGACAATAGCATCGATGGTGAATCGATAGCGTTCTTGGTTGTTCGCAAAGAAATGTTTAACCGATGTTCCAACTCCTTCGTCTTCAATAGCTCTTACCATCGCTGCACCAAGTTCACCTGCAAGATATGGATCTTCAGAGAAATATTCGAAGTTTCTTCCACAGAGTGGGCTTCTCTTCATGTTGATACCGGGTCCTAAAATAATTTGAACTTGATTTGCTTTCGCTTCAATCGCCATATGTTTTCCCATGGATGCCAAAAGTGTACGATCAAAACTGCATGCCGTAAGACTTGCTGTTGGAAAACAGGTTGCTGGGACACTCCCTAAAACCCCTAAGTTATCTGTACTTGCTAATTGTTTTCTTAAACCGTGAGGTCCATCAGCCATCATGATTGATGGCAATCCCTCCATCGGTTTTGTATGCCATACATCTTGACCATCTAATAACTGAACTTTTTCTTCAAGTGTTAATTTCATACGCAGTTCACCTCTTCGATAATTGTATGTTTACCACATGTTATAGTGATATGCCCTTGTCCTACGCGTGTTCCTTTAATCCAAAAAGCAATTGCTCCCCCAGAAAGACTCAAGTTCTTCGGACCGATGAGTTCAATTTCACCATCTACATCAATTTGTATCGCATCATTTGCATATACGAGCAGTTCTTGATGTTGATCAACTTTCTTGATTACGTATCGTTTAACATCATAGGTCTCTTCAATATGGAGATCTAAACCATTGTGTTCTAATATAAGATCTGTTTCTTGAAGGGGTTCTTTGATAACCACCTTTACTAACTGATGGTCTTTATACCCTTCAAAGCGGTAGGTATTCTGCTTGGTCCCCCATCCAGTCATATAGGTATAAAATAATTTGACAGCATCGTCGTAGGTCTTCTTGTATTTTTTAAGAATATAGAGCATTTTTAACTTATAAGATAGTGGTAGATGATTACCATATTTAGCTACAGCTTGTAATACGGATTTGGTAATCCTTGCATCATTTGGTTTCATCTTTTCATTCACCATGAGTAGATCACCGATTAAATCATCGACGATGATTGGTGGATGTTTTAAATGTTGATAGTTCTTTCGATTGGGTTTAAATGTTTGAATATATTCATCATTTTTGTAGACTTTAATCTCATCTAAATTGGTCATCACATAAATGGATCCCAAATTTCCTGCTGGATGATCTCCTAAGTTCATCGTAGAGGTTACTTCAAGCATCGGCAATATATCCTGTTCAGCTCGATAAGCAAATGCTGCTATTTTAGGTATACGATACATGTCCATGACACCGTGATAGCATACGTTATCACCACTACCAAACTCTTGATGCGTATTATAATCAACAAACGACCAACCGATAGCACCAGAGATATGATTGTTAGGATCTAGTGCATCATTTAGCACACGAAGATGTCTCTTTAAATGATTTAGACGATGAGCTTCATTATCGTATCTTTTTGTTGGAAACATGTGTCCATTAAACTCAGTGATTAAGTAAGGGACATTGCCTGCAATATGTTCTTTCTTTTCTAGACCTCGATTGTTACCAAAATGAGAAAAATCGTTATAGGTGTAGACATTCTCAAAGAAATGACTCTTTGGAAAATTTCTGACACCTCCTCTTTGTCTGGTTGGATCTAGACCCATTGCTCTAGCGTTCGTCCGTTGATAAAAGATGTCATCATCGGCTGATTCATTGATTCTAACACCCCAAAGAATAATGGACGGGTGATTTCTATCACGTTCTATCATAGCATCCAAATTGTCTAGTGATGCCTTTTTCCACGCTTCATCTCCAATGTGTTGCCAACCTGGTATTTCTTCGAATACTAAGAGTCCAATCTCATCACATCGATTTAAAAAATGCGTGGATTGTGGATAATGAGATGTTCTGACAATATGACAACCCAAATCAAATTTGATGAGATCAGCATCTTCAATTTGAGCTGATTTGGGCATTGCATATCCAACGTAAGGATAGCTTTGGTGCCGGTTGAGTCCAATCAGTTTAAGCTTGCGTTGATTGAGGTAGAAACCATCCCTTTTGAATACAGCTTCCCGAATTCCAAAGCGCACTGATACTTGATCCATTTCATCGTTATGTTTATATGTCACTATCGCTTGATAGAGATGTGGTGATTCGATATCCCACAGCTTAAGATCGGGTATTGTCAAAGGTATAACTGTCGATTCATCACTAACGATTTCATTTTGTGAGATAACTTCAATTCCATCTGCATCATGGATCGCTAACTGGATTTCTCCACCTTCAATTGATGTATAAACATGCACCTTGAAAGAGGGCTTACCATACTGTTCGACAAATACATCTTCTATATAGGCATGATCGGTGATGATGAGTTCAGCTTCACGATAGATTCCACCGTAGCATAAATAATCAACCACACCTCCAAAAGGAGGAATGCTTGGATCCTCATGGGTATCTACAGTTAATCTGATCAATAGATCATTACTATGTTCAACAAACTCAGTAAGATCAACATCAAAAGGTAGATATCCTCCTTTATGTTCTAAAACAAAGGTTTGATTGACATAGACTTTTGTTTTGTGACCGATACCTTCAAAGCGTAAAACAACATGCTTATTTTGCATATCTTGGGTGACTTTAATGTGACGTACATACGTAAAAATGTTCCATAAAATCGATTCATTAAAATAGTTAAAAGGCAGCATGACTGCTGTATGTGGTAGTTCAATGGATTCAAATCGATCAAGTAAAATATCTTTTTCATGGGTTATATCATAAGGTGTAACATACCAATCACGATTGCACGGAATGTTGATTCTCACATAATCACCTCTTCACTTGGTTCAATGGTATAGATCATGGATCCAAAATCACCGATGATACGCGTTTGATCGTTATAATAAGTACCCATAAATTGTTGTTTCAACTTATAGCCACTAAACAGTACTTGTCCACTAACGGTATCATCTATGGATGTATTATCAAGCATTTTATATTTACCAATCTGCCTTAAAATAAATCCATACGGGTTAAGTTTAATGGGTAGCGCATGCGAGATCAAATGACCAAATCTCTTGAGGGGAAATCTTTGTTCAAAGTTCTTTAGCTGATATAATTTATTTCTATTGACTGATTTGACAACTAACTTTTCAAAACCAGGACTGGCATCTGCGAGTATTTGATATTGAGCGACGATATGTCTATCTTCATGGCTAATTTGCCAAGTTATTTGATGATCGCTTAACGTATCAAAACGTTTAAATGTTCCATATTGAAAACATGTTCGATACTGTTTATAAAAAGCGATTTGTCTTTTGATTTCCTGACGTTCTGCATACGTTAGATAAGCAAAGTTCAACTCATAGCCTAGTACACCAAAGCTAGCTACATTAAACCGAGTTGATAAAGGAGATTCTCTAAGCGTTTGTGCATGGGGTGCAAGTGATACATGTGCACTGATTGTCGATAAGGGATAGAGATAGCTCAATCCTTGTTGGATCTTTAATCGTTCAATGGGGTCTGTATTATCTGATGCCCAGATTTGTGCTCCAAACGTTAACATGCCCAAATCAAAACGATTACCTCCAGAAGAACAGGTTTCAATGAGTAAACTTGGATGTTTAGACGTAATATCTTTTAAGATATCATATAATCCCAAGATGTATTGATGATAAAATCTTCCCTGCTCGTTGAGTGACTTTGAAAACATATCAGTTATATGTCTATTCATATCCCATTTCATATAATCTAATTCAATAGTATCAATGATCTGGTTAACTTTTTCTTTAATGTATGCTCGAACATGATCGTTGCATAAATCTAAGACAAGTTGGTTTCTACCAAGCGAAGGAGTTCTTCCTGGAATAGAAATAGCATATTCAGGATGCTCTCTAAATAGATCGCTATCTGGATTAATCATTTCTGGTTCAAACCATAAACCAAACTTCAATCCCATATGCTTGATTTTTTGAGCTAATCTATGAAGACCCAATGGGAGTTTTTTCTTATTGATGGTGTAATCTCCTAATCCCCTTGTGTCATCATCTCTTTTTCCAAACCAACCATCATCAAGTACGAAAAGCTCTATACCTAGTTTTTTAGCTTGTTTAGCAAGTTTGATTAACTTTGCGTGATTAAACTGAAAATAGAAAGCTTCCCATGAATTTAAGACGATAGGTCTGGCTGTTTGCTGAAAAGCACTTGGAATGATGTGATGATTAATGAAATTGTGAACATTTTTTGATAATTCGTTAAATCCTTCTTCAGCATAGGATAGAATAGCTTCTGGCGTCTCAAATGATTCGTCTTGTTTGAGTGTCCATTCGAAACAGTGCGGATTAATACCATTCATGACGCGAAGTAAATCGTGATTGGATATTTGAACGGCTTCGTAATGATTTCCACTATAGATCAAATTAATACCTATACAGACACCTTGATCTTCAGTCGTATTCTTTTTAGCAAGTATGATGCCTGGATTGTGTCTATTAGATGATGCTCCAGTCGTTGATTCAATGCTATAGGTACCATAGGAGAGTGGTCTTTTATGTTTGTGTGCTTCTTTAATCCATCCGCCATCGAACGTATAGAGATCATAATCTGAGGAATCAAGATCGAACATCATACTCATGATTTTTCGAATGTGAATAGGTTTTTCATTCTTATTTCTTAAAATGGTTCTTCTTGAGATGACATTGGATGTATAAAAAGCGGTATAGATTAAATCGAGTTCTACATGAGCCATTTCATCAATGAGCGTGATGATTAGACTTTCTGCATCTTCTTTGTTTTGATGAGCTGTTGGAAGATGATCACTTAAGATGACACCTTTGAGAAGTTGATGTCTGTAATAGACAAAATCAGTGACAAATGTTTCATCTGGCATTTTGACTTCAAGGGGGGTTAGTCTAAAATCACCTTTGCCAATTCCTGAATACTCAAGAGGCATCAAATCAAGAAGTGTTTTATGACCGTTTCGCTCATATTCAATTTGAGAACCTGCACCAGCTGTTATTTTTGTGTGGAGAACGTCAAGATGTTGATCAATGATTTTTTTTCCAAAGTAGAGATGCTCCAATTGCCCTGTAGGTAAAACGCGAAAAATATAATTCAGATCTTTCGTTTCTAGTTTAAAGTAGGGCATGAGATCATAGATCATGACTTATTCCTCCTTGATGATGTATGCTTCATAAGGTCTTAATATTTTATTGCTTGGTTTTAAATCATAATTAGAAAGTAAGCACTTGCCTTCAATGAGTTTATTCAATCGTTTAGTTTTTTTATTAAAGCTAACAACGATCGTCATTTTTTGATTCTCAAAAATTCTTTGAAATATAAAGATACCTCTTTTGGCATAAAGAACTTCAAATTGACCTTCAATGAGTGAAACTTCATTTTTCCTTATCTGGAGAAGTCTCTTATAAAATGCAAGAATGGAGTTTTCATCTTTTAGTTGTTGTTCCACGTTTAACCATGTGGTGTTTTCGTTCACTTTAAGCCATGGTGTACCTTTTGTAAAACCACCTTCTTGGTTCCATTGCATCGGTGTGCGTGCATGATCTCTTGATGATAA
Source organism: Acholeplasmataceae bacterium (assembly GCA_034005105.1). Lineage (GTDB taxonomy): Bacteria > Bacillota_I > Bacilli_A > Acholeplasmatales > Acholeplasmataceae > Peloplasma. Next base: position 25,742 of record JAVEVJ010000007.1, read on the forward strand.
TCTCATCATGCGACGTTGAAACCATTTAGGAAAATGAAGTTTTTTTGCTAGTTCAATAATTCTTAGCGTTTCCACATCTTTGAAATCTTCAATCGATGTGAAATCCCCATTGGTCATACCAATTTCTTGGCCCTGATAGATATAAGGTGTTCCCTTTAGGGTAAGGTTTAACAACCCTAGCATTTTTGCACTTTGATCATGAAATTTGTTGTCATTACCAAAGCGAGAAACAGAGCGCTGTTGATCATGATTTTCTAAGTAATTGGCATTCCAATAAACTTCTTTTTGCCACTTAATAAGTACTTTGATAAATTTGTTGGGTTTGAATTTGGTACGAAACCATTTGTTATTGATCTGATCGGTTTCCATATGTTCAAAACCAAACACCATATCGAGTTCGTGATGTTTGGGAAGTATTAAATCATTGGCTTGTTTCGTATTGACTAAGACCGTTTCTCCAACGGTCATTTGATCGTAATGATCGAGTACATCTCTTCTTAATTCTTTTAGGATATCATGCATGCCTTTTTGCGAGTGATAGTGTTCTCTACCGGTTAAGACAAAGCGTTTCTTTCCATCTTCAAGAGACGACTTATAGATAATGTTAATAACATCACATCTAAACCCGTATATCCCTTTATCTAGCCAAAATCTGATAATATCCTTAATTTCTTTCATGACGTTTGGATTATTCCAATTGAGATCAGGTTGTTTTTTTGAAAAGAGATGGAGGTAATAAGAATCTCCAATTTTGTCCCACGCTTTTCCACCAAAAAAACTGGTCCAGTTGTTGGGTTTATCTCTCCATATATAGTAATCTCGATAGGGGCTTTTTGGATCTTGACTTGCTATAAACCATGGATGTTCATCCGATGTGTGATTGATGACAAGATCCATGATGATTTTTAATCCTCTTTTAGCAGCTTCTGCAATTAGCAAATCCATATCTTCCATCGTGCCAAACTCTGGATTGATATCTTTATAGTTGCTAATATCATATCCGTTATCGTCATTGGGTGATTGATAAACAGGAGAAAGCCAAATCACATCAACCCCAAGTGATTTGATATAATCTAGTTTCATGATGATACCTGGTATATCTCCGATTCCATCTCCATTGGAATCCATGTAGCTTCGTGGATAAACCTGATAGACTACTTTATCTTTCCAGGTTGGACGTGGTTCCATAGTACCTCCCAAATAAACGCTTTATATGTCTATTATTATATAATAAAATCGCTTTCTTGAGACAAAAAGAAAAAAGTTGCTTAACGAAAAGCAACTTTTCTTAAAAGTCTTTGAGTTGTTCTAGAACGTCCTTAAGGGGAAGTCCTACAATAGTGAAGAAATCACCTTTATAATGGTCAACAAGAGATCCACCTTCTCCTTGAATACCATAGGCCCCTGCCTTATCCATTGGTTCACCTGTCTTGATATAGTTCCATATTTCAAGATCAGATAAGTTTTTCATCCATACTTCAGTTTCGGAAACAAATGTTTTGATCTTATCTCCTTTGACTAAAGCAACCGCTGTATAAACGATGTGACGATCATCTGATAAGAGTTTGAGCATACGATATGCATCCTCTTCATCTTTGGGTTTACCTAAGATATGTTCTTCATAGACAACGATTGTATCAGCTCCAACGATGGTGTCGTTGGGATATTTTGTTGCTACATTAAGAGCTTTTTGCTTAGCAATTTCCATGACGAGTTCGCTCGGTTTATACTTTTCATCAACGATTTCATCAATATGACTTGGCACAACGATAAAATCTAGTCCTGCATCTTGCAAAAGCTTAGCTCTTCTTGGTGAACTACTGGCTAAAACGATCATATGCAGCCTCCTCTATTCTTTAAGTATTATAGCATAGGATTGATACATTTATTCAAAATTTTTACAATATATCGTGTATAATAAACGTGTAGAAAGGAACGTCATATATGAAATCAATGCAAAGCATATTGAAAAATGATCTCAAGATTCCTACTTCTTCTACCTTAGTATTATCAGTGAGTGGTGGCATTGACTCCATGGTGATGTTGCACATGCTTCAAGGAAGTCCTTATCGCCTTGTGGTTGTTCACTTCAATCATTTAAAGCGTGATCAATCCATTATTGAGAAAGATTTGGTCGATCGTTTCTGCAAGAAACATGAAATTCCTTTCCATTACTATACCATTCGTGTAAAGTCTGGAAACTTTCATCATCAGGCTCATATCTTGAGGGAACACTATCTCAACGAGGTAGCTAAAATTTATAATACGCCTTATATACTAACGGCTCATCATCTTGATGACCTTTTTGAAAATATACTGATTAAGTTGACGCGTGGAAGTAATCTTTTAGGTTATGCCGGCATGCAGCAAGTTTATCAAGCCGAAAGTTTTATTTATGTTAAACCTTTGTTATATGTTAGTAAAAAAGAGATTAAGGCGTATGCTACTGAACATCAGATTCCCTATCTCGATGATGAATCAAATGAGGAAAATAATTATTTGCGCAATCGCTATCGTCATTCTGTCGTTCCTATTATGAAACAAGAAAACGATATGTTACTTGAACAGATAAAGCAATATCACATGCAAATTTCAAGCGCATTTTTCTTTATTCGTAATCAAACGATTGAACACGTTCAAAACAGACGCATTCCTCTCGATCAATTTTCTACGTGGGCTGATCCACTCAAAGATGATGCTATTGCTTACTTAGTTGAATCCTATGAACTGAGTGTATCTTATGAAACTATTCAAAAGATAAAACGTATGCTTTTGAGTGATAAACCCAATTCACTTTATCGTCTCAATAAGAATCACTGTTTCATAAAATCCTACAAAGAGGCCTTTATAAAGCCTTTATCCGATAAATCAGATATGCGATTTCTCATTAGAGAAGGGGACAACCGTATTGGAAATATGGCAATTTTCACATTATCAAGTAAAACCAATGCCAATACTGAAGAATTTACAAAACTATGTTATAATAAATTAGCCTTTCCATTCATATTAAGGCATCGCACCGAAGGTGATCAGTTAGCTTATGCATATGGTCACAAAAAGTTAAAGAAGTTATTAATTGATGAAAAGATTCCCATGGATATCAGAAATAACCTGTGGGTCTTGACCGACCATGAAGGAACCATTTTGTGGGTACAAAATCTTTATCTCAATCAGACGTTAGGTCAAGAGAACACATTGTATTTTAAGTTAAAAGAGGTACACAAACATGCATAACGATATTGCAGAAATTCTAGTTACAGAACATGAAATTCAAGACATCTGTGTGCAAATGGGAAAACAGATTACACATGATTACCGCAATCAAAATCTGATGGTTGTTGGTCTTCTTAAAGGCTGCGTTCCTTTTCTTGCCGATTTAACGAGACATATCGAACTCAAGTTTGATATTGCTTATATGTCTGTATCAAGTTATCACGGTGGCATTACATCTTCTGGTGATGTTAAAATAAAAATGGATTTGGATATTCCCATTCACGGACGTGATGTACTCATCGTCGAAGATATCGTTGATACCGCAAGTACGATCGTTACCATTATGGAGTTGTTGAAGCATCGCGGAGCTAAGTCTGTTCACATTGCTACACTACTCGATAAACCCGGAGGACGTGTAAAATCTTACGAACCTGATTATGTGGGACGCACCATTCCTAAAGCATTTGTTGTTGGCTATGGTCTAGATTACGATGAAATGTATCGCAATCTACCTTATGTTGGCATCTTAAAACCTGAAGTATATAACACTAAATAAGGGGTATACGTATGAATCAAAACCCAAATAAACGTAAAGTTGAATATCGTAAAAAACCAGATTATCTCATCATGCTTTTCACATTGGTTATTGTGATAGCTGTTTTTCTATTTTTAAGAGATGCTCTTCAAGGTGAAGTAGCAACACTCAATGTGACCGAATTAACTGAAGCAGCTGATCTTGGACACGTTGAATCGCTTAAATACACGCCTGTTGGCGGTGACAATATTACGCTTGTAGAAATACAAGGTACTTTCTATAAAGATAGTGGTTCTGCTTCTTTTTATGGCACTGTATCGTTTGAAGGTGTGATGCCGATTGAAAACGCTCAAGCCATTATGCTCACCGTTGAATCCAAAGGTGGAACAACAAGCATTGGTGTGAGATCAGGCATTACCATTTGGACTGTCTTATTGAATTTAGTTCCAATGATTTTAGTTCTCGTCATACTCTTCATCATCTTTAGAAACGCAAACAGTCAAAATTCTAAAGCTTTTGATTTCGCGAAAAATCGTGCGAAATTAAATCGTGAAAAATCAGTCACCTTTAAGGATGTTGCCGGTGTGGAAGAAGAAAAACAAGAGCTTGAAGAACTGATTGACTTCCTTAAAAATCCTAAAAAATATGTCGATATGGGTGCACGCATCCCCAAAGGAGTACTTCTTGTGGGTTCTCCTGGTACAGGTAAAACGTTGCTTGCACGTGCAGTAGCCGGTGAGGCAAACGTACCATTCTTCTCGATTTCTGGTTCAGACTTCGTCGAAATGTTTGTCGGTGTTGGTGCCTCACGTGTCCGCGATTTATTTAAAGTTGCTAAAGAAAATTCTCCCTGTATTATTTTTATTGATGAAATTGATGCGGTAGGTCGCCAACGTGGTGCTGGTTTAGGTGGTGGTCACGATGAACGTGAGCAAACACTTAATCAGTTACTTGTTGAAATGGATGGTTTTACTTCCAATATGGGTATTATTATCATTGCTGCAACCAACCGTCCTGACGTCTTAGACCCTGCACTTCTTCGTCCAGGTCGTTTCGACCGTCAGATCACCATCAGTTTACCTGATGTGAGAGGTAGAGAAGCGATTCTTAAAGTGCATGCACGCAATAAAAAACTTGATCCAAACGTTAAATTAAATGAATTCGCTAATCGCATTCCAGGATTTTCGGGTGCTGATATCGAAAACTTACTCAATGAAGCTGCGCTTCTTGCTGCACGCGATAATCGTACACTCATCTCTCAATCAGATATGGATGAAGCGGTTGACCGCGTCATGATGGGTCCTGCAAAGAAATCACGTAAATATTCACCTGAAGAAAAGAAAACAGTTGCTTATCATGAAGCAGGACATGCTGTAATCGGTATTAAGTTAGAGGATGCGAACGTTGTCCAAAAAGTGACCATCATTCCACGTGGACGTGCGGGTGGTTATAACTTGATGACTCCACTTGAGGAAAAATTCCTTTCAACCAAGAGTTCCTTGGTTGCTCAGATTACTTCTTATCTCGGTGGACGTGTCGCTGAAGAGATTGTTTTTGATACAGTAACAACCGGTGCTTACAATGACTTCCAAGTAGCTACACAGATCGCTCGCGCAATGGTCACTGAATACGGTATGTCTGATTTGGGACCAGTTCAGTATGAAAGTGCTGGAGGTAACGTCTTCTTGGGTCGTGACTATTTCAAAGAAAAGAACTTCTCCGATCAGGTTGCTCACGAAATCGATAAAGAAGTGCGTCATATCATTACAACCTGTTATGAAAAAGCAAGAGCCATTATTACAGAGAATAGAGAACTTCTGGATCTCATTGCTCACTATCTTGTTGAAGTTGAAACATTAACAAAATCTGATATTGATGATATTGTCAAGAATGGAAAACTCTCTTGGTATCAAGAAAAACAAGAAAACAACCATGCGGCTTGATAAATACCTAAAAGTTGCTCGAATTATCAAGCGTCGAACGCTTGCTAAAGAAGCTGCTCAGAAAGAGAAAATTGAAGTTAATGGAAAATTAGCAAAGCCATCAACGGATGTTAAAATAGGTGATTTGTTAACGCTCTATCTTGGACTAAAAATCATTTCAGTGAAGATCACATCCTTGACTATGCAAAAAGATGAATTGATGTATGAACTTTTATCAGAAGAAAAACGGCCATAACTTTTGTTTATGGCCTTTGTTATGATATAATATTTTGGATTAGGAGGATATTTACATGTTTCCAGATGATTTAAATGAACAACAACTTATTCGAAGACAAAAAGCTGATGAATTAAGACAAAAAGGTGTTGATCCCTTTGGTTCAAAATATATCCGTACACATACGACCAAACAATTGATCGATCTGTTTGGTGGTTTTGATCACGATCAACTTGAAGAAAAACACATTGAAGTTTCCATCGCTGGCCGCATTGTTCTAAAACGTGGACAAGGCAAGGCTGGTTTTATGCATCTACAGGATCGTGATGGTCAAATCCAGATTTATGTCCGTATGGATGCTATTGGTGAGGATTCATATGAATTATTTAAGCTCGCAGATCTAGGTGATATCGTTGGTATAAAAGGTATCATGTTTCGAACCAAGACCAATGAACTGACGGTTAAAGCTACACATTATACCCACTTATCTAAGGCGTTAAGACCACTTCCAGACAAATTTCATGGTCTTCAGGACAAAGAGGAAGCTAGACGTCGTCGTTACGTTGACTTAATCGTGAATGAGGATGCACGTAAGGTTGCTGTCACACGACCTAAAATCATCCGTTCAATTCAAAAATTCTTTGATGACAAAGGATTTATCGAAGTCGAAACACCTGTCCTTCACAGCATTTTAGGTGGAGCAGCAGCTCGTCCTTTCGTAACTCACCACAATGCACTCGATATGGATTTCTATTTAAGAATTGCAACTGAACTTCCCTTAAAGCGTCTGATTGTTGGTGGTATGGAAGCTGTTTATGAAATCGGACGTCTCTTTAGAAACGAAGGTATGGATGCTAAACATAATCCTGAGTTTACGACGATTGAAGCTTATTTAGCGTATGCTGATATGGAAGACATGATGGACTTGGTTGAGGAAGCTTTATCAACGGTTACCTATGATATCTTAGGATCCTATGACATTTCCTATCAAGACCAAGTGATCCACATGCAAAGCCCTTGGAAGCGTTGGCATATGGTTGATGCTATTAAGGAAATGAGTGGTGTCGATTTTTGGAAACAGATGACCTTGGATGAAGCTAAAAAATTGGCTAAAGATCATGGTGTTGCCATTGAAAAACATTATGCACTTGGACATATCATTGAAGCTTTCTTTGAACATTTTTGTGAAGGTTCCATTGTTCAACCAACCTTTGTTTATGGACATCCAATTGAGATTTCTCCACTGGCTAAAAAGAATGCAAAAGATCCAAGATTTACAGATCGCTTTGAACTGTTCATTATGCACAGTGAATATGCGAATGCATTCAGTGAATTAAATGATCCCATCGATCAAAAAGAACGTTTTGAGGCCCAGTTAAAAGAAAAGGAATTAGGCAACGACGAAGCTACTGAAATGGATATTGACTTTGTTGAAGCTCTTGAATACGGTATGCCTCCAACTGGAGGACTTGGTATCGGAATTGACCGCTTTGTCATGCTCTTGACAAATACACCGAATATTCGAGATGTTATCTTATTTCCTCATCTCAAACATCGATAAAAAAAGACCTTAATAATTTAAATCAGTAGTATGAGATGGTTGTTCTTTCAAAGAGCGGCCATCTTTTTTGTTTTTATTTCTGAGTTTATCACCATATTGTTTTGGTGTCATTCTTTGAAGATTCCATTGATAACGATGATTATTATAGTAATCCATATAGTCATCAATCTCTATTAAGACCTCATCAAATGTTTTGCAGTCAATCAGATTGAACTCATCCTTCATATGACCAAAAAATGATTCAATTGGCGAATTATCCCAGCAGTTTCCACGCCTAGACATCGACTGCTCTAAACCTAACGCTTTGACCTTAGCTATAAAAGCCTTTGAAGAATAATGACAGCCTTGATCCGAATTGATCAGAGCGTTTGGATCCCGATCGATTTGTTTGAGCTGGTCCATCGTTTCCTCAACGAATGTAAAATCTAAAGATTGAGAAGCTTTATACGCGACGATTTCGTTGGTCACGCCATCTTTAACTCCAGATAGATAGGCTCGTTTATTTAAGTCATAAGTTAGATAGGTGATATCGGTCAACAGTATTTGACCAGGATTACCCTCTTTAAAACGTCGTTCTAACTTATTCGGTGCGATATATGAGGTCTGCATCGCTTTTGCCATTCTCTTATATGGATTGGCTTTCCTGATAGGACATATGAGATTGAATTTCTTCATCAGCCTTCTGATCTTCTTCAGATTCATGATGACCCCATATTGCCCCTCTAAAGTCATTTTAATTGCCCTCGCACCTTTCTTGCGACGTTTGAACGTGTATGCCTTATGGATCAATTCGAAGTCTTCCTCATCTTGATATTGCTTGATTTTCTTCGCCTCTGTTTCCTTCAAATAACCATAATATCCACTCTTGGATACACCCGCTAACTTCACTAAATAGCGAATGCTGATTTTATTGCGCTTTCTTCCTGTTATTTGTTTGATGATTTCGTACTTTTCTTGTGGCTTGATCTTTCGTTTTTGATCGCCATCCTTTCTAGCCTTTTCAGTTCCAGCAGAAAATCACGCTCTTGTTTTAATAGTTCAATCTGGGCTTTTTGCCGTTTGATGATCTCGGCATCCGTTAATTCCCTTGTCCTTGGTCTACCAGATCCGCCTTTTCGTGTATCCTTTAATCCTTCTATGCGTTTGGATTGCTGTCTCCATCGATAGGATGCTTGTTTGATTCGCTCTCCCAACACATAAGCATTGAATCCAGCTTCTTCAAAGATTGCGTTTGGTAACTTCCCTTGATTATATTCAATAATGAAACGTTCTTTAAAACTTTCCGTATAGGTTATGGATTTATCAGATACTTTCTTAACATTGGGATTCTTCTCTAATTGTTTGATCTGTTCTGGTGTAAATCGTTCGATACTCATCGATCATCACTTCCTTTCCTCTATTATACCAAGTAAAAAACCCTACAAAACGTAAGGTCTCTTTTTTTAGAGTGTCCGTTTTATAGGGTATAGTTTAAAACGCTAGGGTCTTTTATTTATTATTGTTTTTTTAATCGAAAACGCCTTCACCGGGTTCATCAACTGCTTCATAGGTGTCTAAATCGGTTGGGAAATCAGGTGTGTCAACACCGAAATCAATCACGGTTGTTAAATTAATATCGATATTTTCATCAACAGATTTGAAGACTAACATTTCAGCAACTTGTGTAACTCTTGTTCCCGTAATAGAGATTACATACGTGAATTCAAGTTCATCGATCACTGCATTGATTTGGTCTTCTGCTTCTTCAACCATTTCATCGATTTGAGCTTGTGTAATTTCTTCACCCATAACTTCTGCATAAGCAACAATGATATCTTCAATGGATTGAAGAGCTATCTGTTTTGTGATTGAAAAGACAATCGAGAAGGTTGTACCATCTTGGTAAACTTTGAGATTTGGAATGGCATCCATAATTTCATCAAAATCGCCATTTTCAAGCATATCTAAAAGTTCTTGAGGTACCATTTCATCAATTTGATCTTCTGGATTAACTTCACCCATAGCTTCATCAAGCATCGCTTGAGTTACCTGTTGGTTCAGCTTTTGCTTAAATGATACGGCTTCTGGATCTGTACCATCTTCTGCATGATTACCATCAACCATCATGTAGAGATATCCACCTGTGAAGTAGATACCCATTTCGCCATCAACTTCTGTAATATCTACTTCAGGATCTGACCATTCATCATCATATTCATTCTTTTGATATAGATCAAGTGTACCTTCTGCATGACCTTTAACTTCATCAATATCTTCGCTCATCAAGAAGAATAAAACAGCGTCAATATCAATTCTTGTTTCATCACGCCAAGTTGAAAATGAATTCATGGGGTCGCTTTCATCAATCACATAGACATGACCTTGGGTTGTGATTTGTACGGATTCTGAATCCACTGATGTATAATCAATGTTTTCAAAGAGTTCAATCATCTCTTGTGCAGATAATTCTACAACTTTATCTTCATCAAATGTTGGAAATTCACCTGGATTGGTATCGGCACAAGCTGTTAAACCAAGCACCAATAGGAACACGGTGATTAATGCAAATAGTTTTCTCATAAATGAGATTCACCTCTTTCTTTAGCGTCATTATATAATTAGGGCGTCAAAAAGTAAACTGTTTGGCTTTCAATTCATGGACAAAGAGTTGTGTTTTTCATATAATAGATATATCGATTGGAGAAAAACCATGATAAGACTTGACCGTGTTAAAAAGATCTATCCAATGCATCATTACGATATCAACGCTCTTGATGGTGTATCTTTTTCACTTGATCAGAAAGGATTCATATCGCTTGTCGGACCTTCGGGTTGTGGAAAGACCACATTGCTCAATATTTTAGGCGGTCTTGATCACCCTACAGAGGGAACCGTTTATTTTAACGATATTTCTACAGATGACTTCGATGAATCTCAGTGGAACAATTATCGAAATCACAATGTAGGTTTCGTTTTTCAAAGCTTTTATTTAATTCCCCATCTTTCCATCTTAGACAACGTCATGCTTCCACTCAAGTTAGCTGGTATATCTCTTGAAGAGCAAAAAGAACGAGCAACTCTTATGCTTGTCAAGGTAGGTTTAAAAGAGTTCATCTCGCATCGCCCAAATCAGTTATCAGGTGGTCAACAACAGCGTGTAGCCATTGCTCGTGCACTCATTACTGAACCTAAAATTATCTTGGCTGACGAACCCACAGGATCACTCGATCATCAATCAAGTATTGAAGTGATGGATATTTTAAAATCGATTAGCAATGATCGTTTAGTCTTAATGGTAACTCACAATGAAACGTTATCAAAACGCTATAGTGATCGAATCATTACGATGGATAGTGGCTTAATAGCAAGTGATGAATGGATTAAAAAGCCAATCTCATCAACTTCTGATGATAAATTACTTATTGATCAAACATCTAAAATGTCTTTCGTGACATCCTTTAAGTTGTCGTTTCATAATTTAATGAAGCGATTTTATCGTACATTACTTATGGTTTTGGCTGCAAGCATCGGTGTGATGGGTATTACATTGGTTTTAGCGGTAGCATCTGGTTTTGATCAATATTTGGAAATAAGAAAAACTGAGACGCTGAACGCTTTTCCAATTCGTGTTGAAAGGATCAGTGTTGTCATTCCCTTTTTTGATGAAAAATATAAGCCCAATCTCCCTGAATACTCAAACATTGAAGTTGCCTATCCTCGTAACATTCAATACGAGTTTCAAACGATAAACACATTAACTCCTGACTATTACAACCATGTACAAGGTCTTGATGACACACTTTATACGAACCTTCACTATAACTATGGAACCTTTCATCAGTTAGCTATTATCAATTCGGGTACTTTATTTGATCCCGAAAAAAGCATTCATGTGCTAGATGTTGATAAAGCCTATTTAGATGACAATTTTGATTTGCTAAGCGGTAGACTTCCAGATGATGCATCAAGTGAAGCGGTCATCGTTTTGGATCGTTATAATCGTTTATCAAAAGATATTGCTCAGTATCTTGGTTTTACAGGTGATCAACCGATTACCTTTGATATGTTGCTATCTTTAGAGATGAAGTGGATTCCTAATAATGTTTTATATACTTTAAACGGTACGCATTACGACAAGGAGTCTCTATCCGATATTTATCAGCATGATGATGTGGGTGACGTTCCTATTGTAGGAATCGTCCGTATTAAAGAGAAATTTCATTTAGATTATTTAAGAACGGGATTGTATTTTAATGAGCATCTTTATCAAACCATGCGTGATGATGCGACGCAATCCGATATCGTTATCTCTCAACTTCAATCGCAGGAATCTCTTTTAGATGGATCTCCCTTGACGTCATCACAAAAAGAATCGCTTCTTCGCGACTTAGGGTATGCATCCTATCCTATTGGATATACCATCTATTCATCTAATTTTGAGAGTAAAGATGCCATCATGCGTTATTTGAGAAGTTATAATGATCAAGTATCCATTAATGATGCGATTGAACCTTTGGATATTGCAGGTATTGGATTATCAACCATGCGGGTAGCAATTGATTCAACCACGGTTATCTTATTGGTATTCTCAGGTATTTCTCTTTTGATTTCAAACTTAATGATTGGTATTATGACCTATACCTCTGTGATTGAGAGAACCAAAGAGATTGGTATTTTACGTGCGATTGGTGCAAGAAGAAAAGATGTAGGTAATATCTTCTATGCAGAAACACTGATGATTGGATGTTTTGCGGGTCTATTTGGTGTTATCGTCAGTTATCTACTTATACCATTATTTAATCTATTTCTCTTTAATATCACAACCATCAATCATCTGGCTCGTCTTCATCCGCTTATCGCTTTAGGTTTGGTATTGATGAGCATGATTTTAACGAGTATATCTGGTATTCTTCCAGCAAGAATTGCTTCAAAGAAAGATCCTATCCTATGTTTGAGAAACGAGTAAGCCTATGTATGTAATCACTGGAGCAACTGGTCATATCGGAAATAACATCGTTCGCTACCTTTATGCCAAAGGACACCCCATACGGGCGCTTGTTCGTAAAAAGGATGCTTCTCTGGAAAATCTAGAGATTGAAATAGCTATAAGTCAAACGTTTGATGATGCTTTTTTGGATGCTCATATTCATGAAAATGACATCATTATACATTGTGCAGCTTATATTGATTTGATGAACTCAAACAGGTTACTGACATTTAGAACCAATGTTCAAATGACGAAGCATCTGATTGAGATTGCCAAAAGAAAACATAACAGGTTCGTTTATTTATCGAGTGTTGATGTGATACCCAAACAAAAGCGTGGGTGGGTAAAAGAACCACTATCTATTGATTTAAAAAGAAATAGATCGTATTATAAGACATCAAAAGCGATCGCTACAGATCTTGTGTTGCGTGCGATTCATGAAGGTTTGGATGGTATTATCCTCTATCCTTCTGCGGTTGTTGGTATCCATGACTATAAACCGAGTGCTGCGGGTAGGGAAATACTTCATGTTTTAAGACATCGTATTTTGTTTTCTCTCCATGGTGGTTATAACTTTATCGATGTTGAAGATATCGCAAAGGCGATCTATCAAGCATCAATATCCAGTTATCGTGAACACATCATTTTATCGGGTCATGATATCACGATTAAAGATCTTTATATGTTGATTGAAAAATTGACAAAAAAATCAAAGTGGATTATTCCGCTTCCAGTAGTTTTTGTTAGATTAGCAATCCTATTTTCAAAAAAGTATTCCCAGATGATGATTTCTACCATTCAGGAAAATTACCATTATGATAATGAGAAAATGCGAACACTGCTCAATGTACAACCAACAGCTTTGGATGAAACACTTAACAAAACGATTGAATGGTTATCGACTTATTATGAAAAAAAGGCACTCGGTTGAGTGCCTTTTATGTTTATAATATGCCTAATTCATCTGCAATCTCTAAGAAGATATCATCAATCGGATAATATTCAACATTGAGTTTGTTAAATATCTCATAACTGATCGTATCTAAGTGTTGATACATCTCACTTGGAACGATTTCTTTTTTCTCTAGTTTTTCTAAAACGGATTGTTCAAACTCAACGAGACGATCCATATCCTTTTGTTCAAAGTTTTCAACACCAAGCAATTCATTTTGGAAATCGATAGCTGATAACAATAGATTGACATCTCTTGCTCTTTTCTCTAAATCCTGAACGTTGTTCTTATAGGCTTTGCTTAAAAGATTGGTAATCTCTTCAATTTGATCAAATAAATAGTAAAAGCCGGTTTCGAATATGTGATTTTCATCGTCAGTGTATGCTAGATTTTCAACAAGTTTATCATAAAGAAAATCTGTGACATCGATAACATGCTTAAAGCGCATGATTAAATCAGAATTGCTTTCAACCAAATATTTTAACAACTCATGATTTTCCATTTTCCAACTGGCATACTCGTGATAGATTCGCTCATCACGCATGGTGATCA
>JAVEVJ010000049.1:0-8300 GCA_034005105.1 Acholeplasmataceae bacterium
CTTTTCTTAAGAGAAATAGCTGTGTCTATCCTAAAGACATCATTTTCTGACCTAGAAAAACAAGAGGTCAACAGTTTTATCCAAAAGAATGAACATTATTTTTTAAATCTATCCATGCCTTACTGCAAAGTAGCACTCGATGCAGCAAAGAATATCAAGTGTTCTACTGTTGTAACTGCCATGGCAAGAAATGGTGTTTCCTTTGGTATTCGTTTAGCATCATCAAATGCGTGGTATCAAGCACCAGCAAACTACGTCAAAGGTCTCATGTTTCCTGGGTTTATAGAAGATGATGCAGCACCTGATATCGGTGATTCAGCAATTACTGAAACCTGTGGTATCGGTGGATTTGCGATGGGAGGAGCACCTGCAATTGTCCAGTTTGTCGGTGGTGTAGTAGATCAAGCGTTCGATTACTCTAAACAAATGCATGATATCACACATGGTAAACATCAAGTGTTTACCTTACCAACACTCGATTTTATGCCAACCGCATTAGGTATCGATATTATGAAAGTTCTTGAAACGGGTATTTTACCCATCATCAATACAGGAATGGCACACAAAAAGGCAGGTATTGGACAAGTTGGTGCTGGTCTTGTCAACCCACCTCTATCATGTTTTGAGAAAGCTTTGGAGGATTTTGTCAAAAGAATAAAGGAGGATCAATCATGAAAATTGTTGTTGCACTTGGTGGCAATGCTCTAGGTGATACCCCAAATGAACAATTAGAATTAGTGAAACATGCAGCGAGCAGTGTCGCAGACCTTGTTGAACAAGGTCATTCAGTCGTTGTTGTCCATGGTAACGGACCTCAAGTGGGCATGATTCAAAACGCCTTTGACACCGCTCATGATCTTAACTCTAAAGTACCTCTCATGCCACTTCCTGAATGTGGAGCGATGAGCCAAGGATATATTGGCTATCATCTACAAAATGCTATCTATAATGCGCTTTTGGAACGAAAACAAACCATTCCTGTAGCAACCATCATCACACAAGCGCTTGTTGATCCAAAAGATCCAGCCTTTGATCATCCATCCAAACCTATTGGAAGATTCTATACAAAAGAAGAAGCTGAAGTGCTTGCAAAAGAGACAGGATTACCTATCATTGATGATTCTGGAAGAGGCTATCGCTTTGTTGTACCCAGCCCTAAACCGATCGATATTGTTGAAAAACAAGCGATTAAAGAATTAATTGATAAAGGATATGTTGTGGTTGCATCAGGTGGAGGTGGCATTCCTGTCATCAAGGATGAAACCTTAAAGGGAGTCGCAGCTGTTATCGACAAGGATTTTTCAAGTGCCAAACTTGCTGAACTGATCAAAGCAGATGTTTTTATCATTTTAACAGCGGTCAAACGTGTTTCAGTGAACTTTAGAAAGCCCAATGAACTCGAGTTTTCAAAACTATCGGTCAAGGAAGCACAAAAATACATCCACGATCAACAATTTGGTAAAGGTTCAATGGAACCTAAGATTATTGCAGCTGTATCATTTGTTGAAGCCAATCCTAAAGGACAAGCAATTATTGCTGCTCTTGAGGATGCTGCTCTTGCTGTTAAAGGTAAAGCAGGAACTATTATCTATGCATAAAAGGCGTAATACGCCTTTTTTCTAAGGAGGAAATGATATGCCTTATCAGATGTTTAATCACCCACTCATGAAGCACAAACTCACGATGATTCGTGATACAGATTGTTCATCAAAAATGTTTCGAGAAGTTGTCACCGAACTCTCCGGTCTTATGGTCTATGAAATCAGTAGAGAACTCAAGTTAGTAGAAAAAGAAGTAGAAACACCAATTGCAACTACCATAGGTTATCAACTAAAAGATGAGATTGTTCTCGTTCCCATCCTAAGAGCTGGCTTAGGTATGGTCGATGGGATTCAATCACTCATCCCATCGGTTAAAATCGCTCATATCGGAATGTTTCGAGATCCAGATACACTGCTACCTACTGTTTATTATGCTAAATTTCCAAAAGAGATCGACCAGGCAAAAGTATATATACTAGATCCACTGCTCGCAACAGGTGGTAGTGTATTAGAAGCGATACGTAAATTAAGAAGTGCCGGTGTCAAAGATATCACCGTCTTATCTTTGATTGGCGTGATGGAAGGTATTAATAAAATTCTACATGAAGAACCAACTGTTAAAATATATCTCATTCAAATAGATGATAAGTTAAATGATCACGCCTATATTGTTCCTGGTTTAGGTGATGCTGGAGATCGTTTGTTCGGAACTAAATAAGCAAGTGGTCAATTAAAGACATCGAACCTAGAAAAGTCACAAAAATGTGACTTTTTTATAGATAAAGCATATTTGTTTCAAATGCTTGATTATCATTCGCTTTTCAAAAATGAAGTTGATACGAAAGTATCAAGGGGTATATAAAGATTAAAAAGAGTGAATACACCTTGTCTATTTCATTGACTTTATATTATATTAATACTATAAGAACGACACAAAACATTTCAAAGGAGCTAAACTTTATGAACAACAGTCTGCTATTTTTTCTTGTTATTGGAGCAACTTTAATTACGATTGGATACGCTGTGATTGTGCTCATTCAGATCAAAAAGACAAAGATTCAGCATCCTAGAATTGAAGCTATTTCATCGTATATTAAAGAAGGAACGTTTGCATTTTTAAAAAGAGAGTATAAAATCATTTTCTTTTTTATTGTGGGTATTGCCATCCTTTTAGCATCTTTAGGATTTATTCCTGCGCTTAAGAATGCTGAAGGTGTTGGATATAAAGCAGCTTTGTGTTTCTTTGTTGGAGCGTTATTCTCTGGACTGACTGGATTCTTAGGGATGTTATCAGGTATCAAGTCGAACGGTCTCACAGCAGAAGCAGCCAATACAGGAGGTATGGGTAAATCACTTAGAGCAGCTTTTACAGGAGGAGCTGTTGTTGGATTATCCGTTGTAGGGTTTGGTCTACTTGGACTAAGCGGGTTATTTTTCCTATTTTATAAAGTGTCAGGAAGTCTCGTATCTGCAGCTCAAATTGTGGTTGGTTATGGTCTTGGAGCATCACTCGTTGCACTCTTTGCAAGAGTCGGTGGTGGTATCTATACCAAAGCAGCCGATGTCGGTGCTGATTTAGTCGGTAAAGTGGAATCGAATATTCCTGAAGATGATCCGAGAAACCCAGCTGTTATTGCTGATAATGTCGGTGATAACGTCGGTGATATTGCTGGTATGGGTTCTGACTTAACCGAATCCTATGTAGGTTCCATCATATCTGCTATATCCATTGGTGTTGCTGGTGTTGTTGTAGGAGGAGAAGTGTTTACTGATCTTGCAGCGATCTTCCCATTGCTGATTGCAGGTATTGGAGTGCTTGCTGCACTGATAAGCGTCATTATCATTCGTTTAAAAGAGTGGCAGAATCCTCAAAAGACGTTGCAATTTGCAACCTTTATTGCAGCAGGTATCGTTTTAGTGGGTTCATGTGTATTAAGCTATGTAATCTTAAATTCATTTAAACCATTTTTTGCGATTGCAGCAGGTATTATTGTTGGTATCTTGCTCGGGTTAATCGCAGAATTATATACATCAGATACTTCAAAGAGTGTTAAAGAAATCGTTAAACAGTCAAAGACAGGACCTGCGACCAATATTATCGCTGGTTTTGGTATCGGTATGCGATCAACTGCATTAACCATTGTTGTATTAATGCTCGGTGTTGGACTAGCCTTTATCTTTAATGGTATGTATGGGATTGGTCTAGCTGCAGTTGGTATGCTATCGACTGTTGGTATTACGGTATCAGTTGATGCCTATGGACCGATTTCTGATAATGCAGGTGGTATTGCAGAAATGGCTCACTTAGATCCACACGTGAGAGAAGTCACCAATAAAATGGATGCTGTAGGAAACACTACAGCAGCCATCGGTAAAGGATTTTGTATTGGATCAGCAACACTCACTAGCCTTGCACTCTTTGTTGCGTATGCTCATGCAGCAGATTTAGAGATCTTAGTTGATGGGGAACTGACTACCGTGATCAACATCATTAACCCACTCACCATCATTGGATTATTGCTAGGAGCTATGCTTCCTTATCTCTTTTCATCGCTGACGATCAATTCTGTGGGTAAAGCAGCCAATAAGATGATTGAAGAGGTTAGACGTCAGTTTGCAGAAGATCCTGGTATTATGGCAGGAACATCCAATCCTGATTATGCAAAATGTGTTGATATCTCAACAAAAGCGGCTCTAAAGGAAATGATTCTACCTGGACTAATTGCCGTGGCATCTCCACTTTTAATCGGTTTCTTTTTTGGAGCTGAAGCACTTGGAGGTCTACTCGTTGGTGGACTTGCTTCAGCAGCGATGTTAGCTGTTTTTATGGCAAATTCGGGTGGTGCATGGGATAATGCAAAGAAAGTGATTGAATCTGGACTACATGGTGGAAAAGGTTCCGATGTTCATAAAGCAACCGTTACGGGAGATACCGTCGGTGATCCCTTTAAGGATACTGCAGGACCTGCGATGGATATCTTGATTAAGTTGATGTCAATTATCTCTTTAATTATTGCACCGATATTGATTGAAGTAACTCCTTTGTTTTTAAATTGGTTTAAGTAAGTCTTTGTTAGTCAATCGTTGAGTCATCCATTTGATAAGAAAAGCGTGTAAACAGCTGAATAATCTAATGATATTACTACAATTTGTTTTAAGAGGAATATCTGTATGAAAAGAAAGATGATTGGTTTTCTGATTGCTGCAGTCATCGTATCACTATTACTTGCAGTTCAAGTATTACTTGTTCATAATTTCTTAATCGGATGGGAGATAGCTATATTTCTTGGATTTTCAGTGATTAGTTTAATCATTGTGAAATTCATGTTTCCGGTTGATTTTAAATATTATATACTTTATCCTACTTCACTATTGATTTTATATATTCCCTTTAATCTTGTTGCTGGAATTTACATAAGAAATGGTGAGATTAGGCAACATCCTAGTTATCCAAGATATGAGTTTATTTTGTACTATTTTTTTGGGATGACTCTACTCTATTTATTAACCATACTGATAGATCAACTCACTCAAAAGAAGGCTACCTTAGGATTATTTATTACTGCTGATATCATGAGTTTAGGATTCGTCATCTTTGCAGTTTTTGCAACCTTATTTGTATCTCCGCATGGATAAGGAATGGATATTTTCAAATCAAAGTCTAGAGCAGTCTAGACTTTTTTGTTGACTAGTGATGATCTCTTATAAAGATTTGCTGTTAAGAGCTGCATTAAAGATGATATCAGCTATAGTATACAAATCACAATCAAGATATACCATCTACAGTTTTTAATCTTATATAAATGATTTGAGATTTGATATAATGAGTTGTATAAAGTATCAGTTATATGTAGAAGCGTTAAGCAAATATCAAGGGTTGTTAACCGATAGGTGATAAATATGGACATTAAAAGACTTGATGAAAGTCATGCAACTGAATACCGATTTCTAAGGTTAAACTCACTTAAAAATCATCCTGAAGCTTTTGGATCATCTTTTGAAGAAGAGATGCTTAATTCTATTTCTTTTTATAAACAAAGACTGATGAGTGATGATAGTTTAACCTTAGGAGCTTTTATCGACGATCGATTGGTAGGTATGATTACCCTACGTTATGGAAACCACAAGAAGACAAAGCATAGTGGACACATACATGCTATGTATGTTGACGGAGATTATCAACAACAAGGCATTGGCTTTGCACTGGTTCAAGGAGTTATCGTTGAAGCTAAGAAAAGAGGAATCATCAATCTGTTTTTAACTGTGACAAGCACAAATCAAAAGGCTATCCGTCTTTATGAAAAATGCGGATTTTTTATCTATGGTATTGAAAAGCGCGAGCTCTATGTCAATGAGACTTATTATGACAGTTTGTTGATGGCACAATATCTCTAATAACAAAGAAGCTCATTACAGTGATATAAAATGAATTTGTAAAATTTCACGATATCATGTTATACTTACTATAAGTAAGAAAATTCATGTAAACATCGAGTGGGGAAATGATATGAGTGTGACGATTGCTTCGAGTGTCATCCTTTTATTGGAATTTACATTCATCGTTTTTTTTGTTCTATATGCAAGAAAGAAAAGGATATCTATATCCAAGGAGTCTATCCTATGGTTTGTCCCCATCTTTCTTTTTTTACTTTCATTATATCTTGTTGTCATTATAGAAAGCGATAGCATTAATCTTTTATTGGCAATTACACAGAGTATTGTGGCTTCACTTAAGACTTTCACCTTTGAAATCAATGTTAATTTACTGCAGCATTATCTTCACATACACACATTATTTACAGTCGTTTTTTATCTAACTTACTTTTTAGCTGCATTCACAATTTTGAGTTCAATTTTTTCGTTGATAAAGAATCAACTATTCAACTATCTTCGTGTAAGAAAACTTATATCGAAAACGTGTGATCTAGTTATCGATTTTAATGATACATCGCTCATTTATGAGAACAAACATAAAGAAAGATCAATTTTATGGCTTACAAAACCTCTTGATAAAGAGAAAATAAACCATCTATATGAGAACAAAACACCGTTTATTCAGTGTGATATTACACAAGAATCACTTACTAAGTACCTTCATAAAAACGTTCATTACAACTTTGTGGTTTTTGAAACGAACCCAAAAGTATATCAACATCTATTAGATTCATTTTCTTCCATGGATGGTGATACATATGATTTATCCGTATATTTTGAATCAAAGTTTGATGAAATTGAACTTATCAGACAAGTATATCTCAACCAGGTAGCCATTCAATCACACTTTAAGATTCTATCGTTTTCAAGATATGAAATGATTGCTCAAAAGTTTGTATCAAACTATACCATTCCATCCATGTTAAGTTCTGAGTTTTTTAACGCCAATCGAACCATCAAAGATCAAATGGATATCAATGTTTTTTTCTGTGGATTTGGCAAATTGAACGTTTCAATGTTTGAGATGTTTGTTCAAAATAATCAACTTGTCACTGAGGTGAATCAAAAGTTAAAAACAAAACCTGTTCATTACTATGTGATAGATAAAGAACAAGAGGTAATCAATACACATCAGATTGATCTTAAACTTCATCGATTTAGACACTTAACCTCGGATTTACCTCTAATGGAGAATCTGTGTGAATTTCATCAAATAACAGGAGATATCAAAAGCGTTGAAGTCGCTACTAAAATCAAATCAATTATCGAAAAAAAGAATACAGTGAATTTTTTCATCGTAAGCTTTGGGAATGACTTCGAAAATGCGGCTTTTTCAAAAGACCTCACTCATCAATATCAAGCATATAACATTCATGTTGCTTGCCGCTTAAAGCACTTAAGACTGAGCGATAAAAACATTACTTACTTTGGTAATGAAGAGGATATTATTGATCATGAACACATCATCGATGATGACCTTCACCACTTTGCAATGAATATTTATCAAACCTATCAGGACATCAAAGAACAAAGAGGACTAAGTTTAGAAGACTATAGAAATTCAATGCCTAGTATCGAGTATCTATCGAATCTATATACAGCGATCAATCTTCGATTTAAGCTCCACCTTTTAGATCTTGATATCACAAAAGATCCCAATGTTATAGGATTATCAAAAGATGAATTTATGGGTATTTATGGATCGCAACAACTAAACAGACAATATGATGATTATTTTGGACTGACCACACGCAATGTAGTTGCTTTCAGTGAAAAACTAAGATGGAATGCATTTTATTTATTTCAGGGTTACCAACCCATGAGGTTGCATGACATAACGATAACCCCAGATAAAGTTATCTGGAAAAATCACAGAACCAAAACGCATGCGTGTCTAACTACACACCAAGGCTTGGATGCTCTGCATCAATATGTTCTTTCACATCAGTTACCCGATCAAAACTTAGATATCATGGATATTGAAAGTTATCAATATGACTATATGTGCTTTGATCATCCAGACAATTCACTCATTGATAAATTAGATACTTTAGGTTATAAAATCTACAAAAGGAATGTTTCATGAGAGGTGCTTATGCAAAATTATGATGTATTTATCAGTTACAGAAGAATCGATGGTGTCTATCCCGCACTCCTGCTATTTAGAGATTTAGTGGATAGTGGTTATGATGTCTTTTTTGACTTCGATAGTATTCGTAGCGGTGAGTTTCCACAGGCTATTGAAGAAGGAATCAAAGGATGCATTGATTTTATCATGCTGGTGACAAAAGAAGCTTTTTCTGAACGCATCTTTGATGAAAATGA
>JAVEVJ010000050.1:0-8288 GCA_034005105.1 Acholeplasmataceae bacterium
CTTATATTACCTGTGGCTGGTAATAAAGTCTCATATGTAACAGGGATCAGCCTCTGAAATCACAAATAATGAGGTTTTTTTATGTTTTATTGATAATGTCTCTTGACTTTTAATAGTTAGTTACCTCTGACCTTCTATGGTTCATTATACTTCAAAATGCTTGATATTGCACGCCTCCTTAGATTGCTACACCGTGTAATTTTTGTGTGTTTTCTTAACCAATCATCGGTTATCGATTGTTCTTTTTGAAAAAAAACGAAAAAAATGAGGTTTTCATCATGTATAATGAAATTGAAAACACATCATATAAGGGGATACGTTTTGATGATCTTTCCTTTGATTTTTCCGGGACTTTTTATTCAAATACTTTTTCAAGGTTACTATTTTTATCTGAACTTGCGCATGAAAACACCATCGAAAGCGAGAAAAATCTTTGAAGCTGTAGGTATCATTGCCTTCGGTTTTCCTTTTCTTGCCTATTATCATCATCGCTACCAAAAGCAGTTGGATGCTTCACATGAACCACTCAACCAAACATCCATTTTTTATGTGCTGCTGTTCGCTTTTCAAGTATTTTCGATACAAAATGTATTTAGTAATCAAGATACATCATTTGCTACACTGATTAATCTCTTCATAGGCATTCTCTGTGGTGGTCTTTTTATCCTGTTTTATTTCATGAAGAAAAACTTAAGGATTCAATATTTCACATTGGCGAGTGTTTTGATTGTGCTAGCTATTGGAATCGAACTCTTAGTCTTTGAATTTAGCACACATTTAACGCTTGTTATCGTTTTATCGATCATCATGATGACGATTGAACATCACTTAATGCCACGCTACGCAATAGCAACTTCACTATTGCTCATTGCGACAAATCTCATCAAGGCATGGATCAAATATGATGATATCTTAGAACCTTCAGCCATCAGTGTCACAATTGTCAATTTAGTCGCAGGAATTTTAGCCTTCCTCATCTTTTATGGACTAAAGGAACAACAACATCTCGCATCAAGACTTAAAATGGCGAATATGAAACTTGAAGAACAGCAACAAACGATTGAACGATTGACAATCGAAGAAGAAAGACAGCGCATATCACATGAGATCCATGATGCGGTTGGTCATCAACTGACCACAGCCCTGATTGCTCTTGAATCCATTCAACATGATGTATCAAACGATCAGATAGAACGTGTTGATCAGGTAAGACAACTGATTAAACAGGGACTAAGTGATATTCGTTTGCTCATCCATGATATGAAACAAGATGACCGAAAGTTATTTTCAGAAAAACTTGATCAACTCATCATCGATTTAAAACAAAACACTTCCTTAGAGGTCACACATTTTTTGGAGCTACATGAAGAACCGCAAAAACTCTATCAACGCATCTTTATGAACTTTATTAAAGAATTTATCACCAACAGCATCAAGCACGGACACGCAAAGATCATTGATATCTTGATTACTGAATCCATGGGTCGTTATTATATCACCTTAGGAAACGATGGCATCCAAGCAGGTGATTTTCAAATGGGGTTTGGCTTAAAAGGTGTAGAAGAGACCGTTACAAAACTTGGAGGGACGATTACATTCAATTCAACGGATGGTTTCCAGTGGATGATTCAATTACCCATTCCAAAAGAAAAGGAGATCCAAGATGAACGATAAGATTAAGATTTTGCTTGTAGATGATCAACCCATTATTCGTAGTGGTCTAAGACAAGTCTTAGAACAAGAAGATCAGATGCAAGTCATCGATGAAGCAAATAATGGTCGTGAAGCTTACATCAAGGCATCCCTTAAACAACCCGATATCATTTTGATGGACATACGCATGCCTATCATGGATGGTGTTGAAGCGACAAAGATCATTAAGAAAGAGTTTCCTAAGATCAAGATACTCGTCCTTACGACCTTCGATGATGATCAATACATCATCAAAGCTATCTCCTATGGTGCTTCTGGTTATTTATTAAAAGATATCGAAATCGATAAATTGAAACAAGCAATTCATGATGCGCTAAACGATGATATTATCCTACCTGGACAAATCGCAAAAAAGATTATTCATCATCTACCACAGATGGATCATCACCTCACGCAAGATGATTTCACTGCACGAGAAAAAGATATGATTTTGTTGTTGCTAGAGGGGAAGACCAATCAAGAAATAGCGGATACACTCTATCTCTCATTGGGTACGGTAAAAAATTATGTGAGTACCATCTATTCAAAACTCGATGTCATCGATCGAGCCAATGCAATCATTCAACTAAAAAAAATCGGATTTTGATTATACGAACCCATAAGACAAGGTGAAAGCCTTGTTTTTTTTATGTGACTCCCACATGACTTCAGTCACTAACATTACGTTAAAGCATCTTCTATACTTATCCTGTGAAAGGAAGTGACACTATGTCTGAAAATGGACTTCTCATCTTATTAATTTTACCCCTGTTATTAATTCAGGTTAGTCTTGCAGTTTACTCGATTCTATCCATTCAAAATAAGGGTGTACGTTCGTTAACTAAGCCACTCTGGTTAGCGATTAGTCTGTTAGGTGGTATTATCGGATCTATTTGTTTTATTATCTATGGAAAGAAAGGTGATGAAGATGATTAACATTACAAATCTTTTTAAATCATATGATGAAAAGTGTGTTGTTAATAATCTATCATTTCATGTTTTAGATAATGAAATCTATGGATTTATTGGAAAAAATGGTGCCGGGAAATCAACGACACTCAATATACTTGCGGGTTTGTTACATCCTGATCAAGGTCATATTCAAATCAAAGAAGAAAGTCTTGTTGGTTACTTACCCGAATCACCGAGCTTTTATGGATGGATGACACCTCGTGAATATATGGTGTATCTATCGCATGGGAAAAAGACGTTATCTATCGATGAACTGCTTAGATTTGTTGGTTTATATAACGAAAAAGATCGCAAGATTGGTGGTTTTTCAAGAGGAATGAAACAACGTCTGGGTTTTGCCTGTGCACTTTTACATGATCCAAAGATTGTCCTTCTTGACGAACCCACATCCGCTCTAGATCCTGAAGGAAGAAAAGCGATTATTGATATGATCTTAACCTTGAAAAAACAAGGGAAAACGATTATCTTTTCGACACATATCCTTTACGATGTCGAATACTTAGCAGATCGCATCTTGATGATTCATGAAGGAAAAAAGATGTTTGAAGTCGATAAAAAGACATTCTTCAAGAAACACACCTCAGAACTTCTTAAACTAAAATTTAGTGAAGAACCCAGTTACAGACACATCATTAAGCTAACTGAACTAATAGGTGTTGATACATTTACGCATCAAGAAAATGAACTCACCTTATCACTCAAAGATAAACAAACCTACTTTGAGATACTAAACTATATTAAACAAGAACAGTTGATGCTTGATGGTATTACCTTTGACAAACCCTCTCTAGAGGATCTCTTCATCAAGGAGGTTAATCAATCATGAAATCGTCACTTATCAAAGAATGGTTGTATGGTTTAAGAAAACACAGTTTTTTGATTCTAGGTATCAGTTTTGTGAGTCTAAGTATCCTAACGCCCATCATGATGTACATCATACTACCTGAAATACTCTATCAAGAGATGCTTAATCTTCCACTTGAAGAAATAGAAAAGGTTTTAGATCTTTCCCAACAAGGTGTCTATCATAACTTTTTGAATGACTTTACAGAGATTGGGTTACTCATCATATGTCTCGTCTTAGCCAAATTGATTCCTCAAGAAATTAAAGAACATACCTGGCATTTCCCTAAGTTATCAGGTATCGAAGTTAAACATGTCATTCTATCCAAATGGATGATATCGACACTTGCTATCATGATCTTTACGGTGATTGCTTTTATCCTGTGTTATCTTTACACAGGTTTACTCAGTACGTTTGATCTTAAGATATATATCATCTTTAGAGGAGCACTTTTCTTCAGTCTATTTGCTAGCTTTGTTGTTGCTCTGATCTTGTGGATAGGAACTCTAACAAAAAACACGATGGCAACCTTAATCATTACCTATGTTGCATTGATGCTATCTAACACCATTTTTAGTTACTTTGAAATGGATAGTTATTTACCAATCGGTCTTATGCGTTTGTTTCAAACAACTGCTTCATTAAAACCACTCGATTATCTTTATGCAGTGCTATCAGCTACTGTGATGACTTCACTCTTACTTGTCCATAGTATTTATCGAATAAAACATTTAGATTTAATAACCTATAAGGAGGTAAAAAAACATGCAAAAACTTAAAATAACGTTGATTCATCTCTTTCTGTTTACACTCATACTGAGTATCTTTATGATGGTATTCAGTTCAAGAGAAATCAATATTCATAAAGAACAATCACTGATGAATAACGCCAATGATCTCATTAAGATGATAATTGAAGACGAAAATATTCCTGCAGTTCAAATCACCTTTTTTGAAGATGGTGTTATCACCGATACACATGTATTTCAACGCAGTTCAAGTGATCATGAACAGATTGACAAACATTCAATCTTTCGCGCACAATCATTAACTAAAACCATCACGGCAACGCTTGTATTAAAGCTTGTTGAGGAAGGGAAAATGGGATTAGATGATACACTTTTAGATCACTTGAGTGATGATTTTCTAAATCAAATACCCGAAGAGGTACACGATCTAACTGTACGTAGTTTATTAAAACACCAATCGGGACTTTACGAAGGTGATTATACGCTGATGTATGGTTTAGATGATCAAATACCTTCACTGGATGAAGCATTGATAAGAGATCTTCAAAAACCACTCGTGGATCAAGACTTTTATTATTCTAACGTCGGTTATAACCTACTTGAAAAGATGATAGAAGAAGTAAGTGGACTGAGCTATCAACATTATGCGGATGAAGTCATTTTTCAAAAAAGCAACTTAGTTGATACCCATTTCGATTATAAAAGATCACAGATGGAAAAATATGTGAAGGGATCTACCATGTTAGGAGACACCGTTGAACCCTATATCTACGCAGAAAAAGCATCGGGGGGACTTTTAACAACAAGTGAAGATTACGCAACCTATTTAATTGATTTAGCGAAGGGATCCTATCTTTCTACAGAAATGCTTCAAACCATGATTTCAGCAAACGGTTCATTAAACTCTTATTATGATGTTGTTTTTGATAACTATGGAATGGGTGTTTTTATCGAATCACATGGAAATACACTTACCTTATCCCATGGGGGACAAGGAACAGGTTACATGTCATACTATCACTTAATTCCAGATCAGGTTACCGGTTATGTTATTTTAACAAACTCACAAAGAGCTTATCCCTTATTTTCTGCATTGACATCTTTGTTTAATCGTTATTATGATCTACCAAGCCCAGGCATCAAAGCGATTGAATGGATCATGGTCCTTTCAAAGGTAATCCAAGCTGTCTTGATCTACTTGATCCTCTTAACGCTTTATGCGCTGATTCAACAAAAGACCTATCGGTCCATGATTTATCATAACGCATCCTTTGTTGCAGCTGTATTTATGTTAGTGATCAGTTTGATGTTAAGATATCAATCAAATAATTTCATTCATGTCCTTATTCCAAGTGATTACGAACGTTTGATGATGCTTTTATTCATCACATCACTTGTTGCAATGGTTTATCATCTTGCTGCACCACTTATTAATCTAAAGAAAGGAGGAAAACAACATGCTACGTTCACCCAAAGATCAACAGATTTTATTTAACATCTTATTGCTAAACTATTTGGTTCTTTTCTTACAACTTGGATTCTTAGTACTATACCATACGATTTTTGATTCCATCTACATCTTAATCCCAGTTGGAATATTCACACTGATCTCATTGGTATCACTATGTGCATACGCTATTCGATGCCAAGTCGTTAAAGAAGTGAAACAGAATGTCAAAATTGAAATGATAAAAAAGACATTCCTAAGATCTCCTCATGCAGGTTTTCAGCTCTTTATATTATTTGAATGTCATGTGATGATGGTTTTACATCTGATTAACTTGCAGTTTGATTTATTAGCTCTACCTTGGATGATGTTAATCATAATTGGTCAATTTGTTTTAAGTGTGGGTTCAGTGATGCTTTATGAGCACATCAAATCCAACAAATTGTTTATGGCTCGAGAAATCTATTAATGAAAAAAAGGATGTTCGTTCATCCTTTTTTTATTAACCATGAAGGAAATAAAGCTTCAAAGTTTTGGTAGTTGATGAGTACCCTTTTCATCCTTTGGATCTCAAGATCGAGTACCTTTTTGTCTTGCTTTAGTCCGTAGCGTATAGAGTTGAGACATGCAATGGCTAAGAGAACTTTATGAATCCTAAAGAACTTGGTTTTATCTAAATCTTTTGTGTAGGTATCAACAAATCCATTGATATAGTGAAGGGAGTGCTCATAGTCAAAGAGCTCAAGTTTATAGAACTCATCATAGATGATACCCACGTGTGAACCGTTGAAATCGATACAGGTGATGTCACCTTCATGATAGATCAAGTTACCAAGATGAAAATCGCTGTGTTCAATCACGGCTGCGTGACCTTCTAAATCATGAAAGTGTTTGATGGCATAGTTATAACAAGCATTTATCTCTTTTTGATAGTCTTTTAGATCAATCGGTTCAATTAACTCTTTCCATTTACGCTTCATCAAATGATCCAGTGAATCTGTGGAAGATAAAAGTGTATGTATTTTTTTTAGGATGGACCCCGCTTTTACTCCCAGTTGATACTGGGTTTCATCATCCAGACTATCAATCACCTGATCAAGGGGAATCCCCTTTATCCAAGTAAGAAGAAGATAATAACTGTCTTGATCTTCAAAAGATGAAACGACTCTTTGTGTGGGAAATGAATCCGTTTCTAGTTTCTTTAATACCTGTTGTTCAAAGCGTGAATTCGTGACACGTTCACCTTTACTTTGTCTAAGCAAATACATCTTGTTTGAATCATCAACTAATAGATACTTACTATCCTCTGTATACCCCTGATCTAATGGCTCTATTTTTTGGATCGATATCCCCGTATGGCATTTGATAAGATCGATTATCTTTTTCATTTGATACGGATACTCTGATAGACTTTTGATGAACCTGCAAGTATATCATGAATGTTGGAAACAGTGATCCAATCATCCATATTATCTTGACGATCATAGATCATTTCATGATCAATTGGCTGAACATTTTCAACTTCAATAATACATAATCTCTTTTTACCAATCCAACGTTTTTGTTGTTCACCTGTAAGTTTAAGTTCATTTTGCATCGAGTAAATGATTTGTTTCGATTCATCAAAAGAGAGAACTTCTGAGTTAAAAACGGATTTAACGATAGCTGTAGCTCGAATGATGGAAGTTCCATCCGTTTCAACAAAATAGAGCTTTTCACCTTGAAAAACACGTCCATAAGGAAGCTTTCTACCCGAAGCACCTCTAATGATTTTTGTTTTTTCTCCACTTAATAGTTTGTTTAACACGGATGCTTTCTTATCGCAATAGACTAAATGATCCATGATTGTTATCCCTCCAAATCAAAAATTCGTCTTTTATAGAGTCATTATATAATAAAACCGATCAACCATTTGATGACTGCAGTCACTATTTTTATGTAAATATTACATAATGAATAGATCATTTACCGATATCTATCAATATAATAACCTTGATTATTCCCCTCGTTTTTAGATGAAATAAAAGAAAAAAGTGATACAATAGTTATGTTGATAGGAGGTCATATTTTGAACGAACGAAAACTTTCACTTCTCATGGATTTTTATGAACTCACCATGGCAAATGGTTACTTCAAAGACAATAAGAAAGACCAAATTGCTGTCTTTGATGTATTCTTTAGATCGGTACCCGATGATGGTGGTTACGCCGTATTCGCAGGTTTGGAACAAGTTATTGATTATATCACTCATCTTTCATTCTCAGATGCAGAGTTGAGTTTTCTTAGAAGTAAGCGTGTTTTTGATGAAGATTTCTTAGATTATTTAAAACACTTTAAGTTCACATCAGATATCTACGCGATGACTGAAGGGACACCTATTTTTCCCCATGAACCTATCCTGATTGTTAAGGGTCCCATTATCGAGTGTCAAATCATCGAGACGATGATTCTATTAACCATTAATCATCAGAGCTTAATCGCAACTAAAGCCTCACGCATCGTTTTTGCAGCAAAGGGTAGAGCTGTCTTAGAATTTGGTGCAAGACGCGCACACGGTTATGATGCTTCCATCTACGGAGCAAGA
>JAVEVJ010000008.1:0-38265 GCA_034005105.1 Acholeplasmataceae bacterium
TGGCGATGCACGAGGGATTCGAACCCCCGACCGACGGCTTAGAAGGCCGTTGCTCTATCCAGCTGAGCTAGTGCACCAACGTAAGTCAGCACTGATTATTATAACCCAATCGGTGCTGAAATACAAGTATTAATTTGTTTCAAATTGGCTGTAATAAAGCTTTGCATAGAATCCCTTTTGATCCAATAATTGTTGATGATTTCCATGCTCGACAATGTTACCATCATTCATAACGAAAATCACATCAGCGTCTCTAATCGTGGATAGACGATGTGCGATGACAAAACTGGTTCTATTCTTCATTAAAGCTTCCATAGCGTGTTGAATGAGAACTTCAGTTCGGGTATCTACTGACGAAGTTGCTTCATCCAAGATGAGCATGGGTCTATCTGCTAACATAGCTCTTGATATCGTTAAGAGCTGTCTTTGTCCTTGACTGATGTTATAGCCACCTTCGTTTAATAAAAACTCATAACCACCTGATAGTGATTCGATGAAGTGATGGGTTTGTGCAAGTTTAGCAGCTCGAAGCATATCTTCTTCGGTTTTATCAGGAGATCCATACATCATGTTTTCACGTACGCTACCTTCAAAGAGCCATGTATCTTGTAATACCATACCAAAGAGTGATCGTAGATCACTTCGAGACATATCTCTGATATCAATACCATCAATGGTTATACTGCCCTCATGAATTTCATAAAAGCGCATGAGTAAGTTAACCATCGTTGTTTTACCAGCCCCTGTAGGACCTACGATAGCTACCTTTTGACCTGGTTTGACTTCAGCAGAGAAACCTTTGATAATCGGTATATCTTCTTGATACCCGAAATGAACATTGTTAAAGACAACATGTCCCTTGATGCGATCAAGTTTTGTCAACTTATCTCTCTCTGGAATCTCTTCTGATTCACCTAATAGATTGAAAATACGTTCAGATGCTGCAGCTGTTGACTGTAAGACATTTGCGATACTTCCAATCTGTTGAATGGGTTGATTAATCTGACGGATATATTGGATAAATGATTGAATAATACCGACTTCAATCGCAATGATGGGATTATCGGATAAAACAAGGAGTGCTCCAACAACGGCGATAGCAATATAGGCAAGGTTTCCAAAAAATAGTTGAACAGGAAACATGATACCTGAAATAAACTGTGATTTGACAGCACTGCTGTAGAGATCATCATTGATGCGATCAAAGTTGTTTCTCGATTTTTCTTCATGATTAAAGACTTTAATGACGGTGTGTCCACCATAGGTCTCTTCAATATGCCCGGTGAGTTCACCAAATGATTTGGCTTGCTTTCTAAAATATCCCTGGGATAATCTGACAAACTGTCTAACCGCGATAAAGGATAAGATTGTAGTGACTAAAGCGACCGCTGTTAAGGATAGACTCAAGAAGATCATCATGCCAAAGATACCGATGACCATCGCAATCGATCTAAATATTTCTGAAATACTTTGTGTCAAGGTGATATTGATGGTTTCCACATCGTTGGTCACGCGACCGAGTAGATCACCAAACTGTTGACTATCAAAATACTTGAGGGGTAATTTGTTGATTTTAGCTGATAATTCTGTTCGCATGCCATAGGTCAACTGTTGGGTCATTCCAATCAATAAAAATGCTTGTAGGTAGTTAAATGCTGCCGATAAACCGATGACTGCTACAATCATGAGTGCAAGTTCACCCATGGATACACGAATACCCCAAACGATATGAATGAGACCAAATTCGATGTTAGCAAATACGCCGCTTGCTGCTTCATAAGCGCGGGCAACTTCTGATGTAATCAAACCTAAAAACCAGGGAGCTAAAACAGATAACAATGCAGCAACAATCGCCATGAGTCCTGCACCAATCACTTGAAAAGCGTAAGGCTTAAGGTATTTAAGTAGTTTTTTCATCGTACCTTTGAAGTCCTGTGGTTTAGCCATATAGTTCATACCACGAGGTCCACGCATCACGGGACGAGGTTGACTTGTTGAAGAAGATTTTTCTTGACGTTGGTTCATGCGAGTTCCTCCTTCGAAAGTTGTGACGATGCAATTTCTTGATATACCTTTGATGATTTCATTAATTCTTCATGTGTTCCCATACCAACAATCGTTCCTTCATCTAAAACGATGATTTGATCGGCGTGTCTGATGGTATTGATGCGTTGAGCAACAATCAATTTGGTAGCTTGTATTTTTTCATCGAGCATTTTTCTAAGTTTTTGATCGGTTTTATAGTCAAGTGC
Source organism: Acholeplasmataceae bacterium (assembly GCA_034005105.1). Classification (GTDB taxonomy): domain Bacteria; phylum Bacillota_I; class Bacilli_A; order Acholeplasmatales; family Acholeplasmataceae; genus Peloplasma. The sequence goes on from JAVEVJ010000008.1 coordinate 2,253, forward strand.
AGAAAAGGAGTCATCAAAGATATAAATAGGGGGGTTTTTAGCTATCGCACGTGCAATGGAAAGACGTTGTCTTTGACCACCTGATACATTGGTTCCTCCCTGAGCAATCTCGTGCTCATAGCCTCCTTCCATCTCTTCAATGAAAGTGTGTGCTTGAGCAATGCTTGCTGCATCTTCTAAATCCGATTCTTGTGCATGTTCAGAAAATAAGATATTATCCTTGATGGTTCCACCAAAGAGAATACCTTGCTGTGGTACATAACCAATGACTCCATGGAGATCTTTTTGTTTCATATCCTTAATATCAATACCATCGATTGTGATCATTCCACTCGTTCTTTCATAGAAACGAGGAATCAAATTAATCAAGGTCGATTTACCTGATCCAGTTGATCCAATAAAGGCTGTTGTTGAATACGGTTTAACTTTAAATGTAATATGAGATAACACCGGTTCTTGAGCATCTGGATACTGGAAACTAACATCCTTAAATTCGATTTCGCCTTTGATTTCAACAGGAAGTTCAGCCGGTACTTCTGGATCTTTGATTTCAATATCCATTTCAAGAACACTCATCACACGACGTGCTGAGATAGCTGCACGTGGTATGCTGACAAAAATAAATGACATGAACATAAATGCCATTACTGCACGCATCGCATATTGCATGAGTGCCATGAGTGATGCAGGAGAAAATCCGTTTAATCCAACAAAATAACGAGCACCAACATAGACAATTATCAAACTTGTCAAACCCTGAATAAGTCCCATAAAGGGCCACATCACAGATGATACACGGTTGACAAAGATGTTTAAACGCATCGATTCTCTCGATGCTTGATCAATTCGATTTGCTTGATATTCCTGTGTGTTATAGGCTCTAACAACACGTAAACCTGTTAAATTTTCACGTGTGACGAGATTGAGTCGATCAACGAGTAATTGAACCAATTGAAATTTAGGTAGTACGATCGAAAATACAATCACGAGCATCGTTACGAGTGCAGTCACTGATGCTACTAGCACCATGGATAATGTCGGATGTTGAATAATCGAAAACGTGATCGCTCCAGCAGCGAGCAGAGGTGCTAAGATGATCATTCTAAGCAACATGTGAACCGTACCTTGCAACTGCTGGATATCATTGGTGGTTCTGGTAATCAGTGATGATGTTGTAAAATGATCCATTTCTCTAAGCGAAAACTTTTCAATCTTTCGATAGACCGCTGCTCTCAGGTTTTTCGCAAAACCAGCAGAAATTTTAGATTCGAGGTAGCCACCCCAAATGGTGACACCAATACTGACGATAGTTGCTCCAAGCATCAGAGCAGCATAATAAAAGATACGCTCAAGATTAGGTGGCGTAACAACTTCTCCTAATCCTAAACCTTCACTGACGATATTTCCCAATAGGGTAGGTAATAAAAGATCTAAAAAAGCACGTAGAGCTACTAATGTAAAAACAAGTGCCACACCAAAGCGGTATGGCTTAAGATAGCGAAGTGTCTTTAACAAAATATCCCTCTTTCTAAAGCAAATTTATGCGACTAAGCTATTTTACCCATCGCGCTGATTTTATCAAGTATACGCATAAAGTTCTTGGTATCTTCTTCACCTAAATGTTCAACAAGTGTCTTGAGTGGTTGATAGTATGCATCACGGATGGACTCTACAAATTGTTTCCCCTCGTTGGTTAAACGTATAAATGTAACGCGCAAATCTTTTGTCGAGTTTTCTTTTTCAAGATATTTTTTATCGACAAGATCGTTGACCTTGTGGGTCACTGCAGGAAGTGTAACCCTGAGTGTTTTAGCAACATCAGTTAATTTTAGACGCTGATTCGTGTCACAAAATGCTACACAAAACATAACCATGATGTCAGCATCTGATAGTTTTGTTTGAGATCTTTTATAGATACCCGATAGTCGAAATGCTTGAATCGATCGATCGAGTTTTTGTAATGTTTGATATTCTTTCAATGTGATTCCTCCTCATAAAGCATGTACAATGATAATTCTACCCCAAATATAAAGTGATGTAAAGAATATTATTCTTTTGCTTTGAGTTTCGCCGTTTGTTTTAGCAAGATTTCTAATTCTTCATTTAGTTTCTTATCGGTTGTGCTTGGTGCTTTATGTTGTATTTGATCAATGATAAAAATGCGTCTTTGATAATAGGTAAGAGCTTCTTTTTTATCTTTTAATTTGGGTCCTAATATGATATCTTCTGGACTGAGTATTTCCTTACCGTATCGATAAAGTATCACGACATAATAAAAGCGATCATGGATGACATATTCATCCACGATTTGATAGCCTAAATCCATCATTTTCTCTCTTAAATATGCGGGTTTATCATTGGGTTGTAGGATGTAGAGTGCATCTAGCATGGGTGCATACTTCATGATATCTGCAATCAAATAAGCTCCCATTCCAGATATAACAGCGGCTTGATAGGGCTCTTTAACAGCTAAAAAACCATCCGATTGGACAAACGTTACCGGATAGTTTTGAAGTGTTATCATTGCGCGTTCAAGCGGTGCACTTCGAAGATCAGATGCAATCGCTTGTTTGATAAACTTTTGTTCAAATGCTTCTCTAAGCACGTACCCATGATCTGATCCGATATCTATAACGGTATCATAACCTTCAAGGAGTGATGCTAAAAACTGTATGCGCTTATTTTTTACCATAATAAAATTCGCGTAGTTTATTTTGACGTGATGGGCTTCTGAGCTTACGTAAAGCCTTCGCTTCGATCTGTCTGATGCGTTCTCTTGTCACACCAAATTCACGTCCAACTTCTTCAAGTGTATGATTTTTTCCATCAAATAAACCATAGCGAAGACGGAGCACTTTTTCTTCACGATCGGTTAATGTTTCAAGCACTTCATCAAGTGTTTGTTTAACCATTTCTTGAAGCATGAACTCATGAGGTGTTAACGCGTTAGGATCGGAGATAAAATCACCGAGTGATGAATCTTCTTCTTCACCAACATGTGCTTCTAAAGATATCGGTTCTTTTGCAATACGTTGAATATTTTGAACCTTCTCGGGTGTGATTCCCATCTTAGATGCGATTTCTTCTAAGGATGGTTCTCTACCAAGATCTTGAATGAGTTGACGCTGTATACGAATCATCTTATTAATCGTTTCAACCATGTGAACTGGAATACGGATGGTACGTGCTTGGTCAGCAACCGCACGGGTGATCGCTTGACGAATCCACCAGGTTGCGTAGGTTGAAAACTTAAATCCTTTTTCGTAATCGAACTTATCGACTGCACGCATAAGTCCCATATTACCTTCTTGAATGAGATCTAAAAAGAGTAGTCCGCGTCCAACATAACGTTTAGCAATCGATACAACTAAACGATAGTTGGCTTCGACCAGTTTATTTTTTGCATGATGTGCCTTTTCGACGACACGTTTGAGTTCAGCGATATCTTCTTCGCTTAATTCAATATTACCCGCATCATATTCATCGAGTTGTTCTTTTGCAAAACGACCTTCAAAAACTGCGATTGCATGTTTCTTTTCATCTTCTTGATTGAGCAATGGAATTTGTCCGATTTCTTTTAAATACATGCGTACAGGATCATCAATTTTAATGGTTGAAGCAATCGATTCGATGTTGATCAGTTCTTCTTCTTCAACCTCAAGTCCTGAAAGTGATAGATCATCGGGTTCAACATCCTCGAGATCAAAGTCTGTATCGTCTTCATCTTCGATTTCTAATGGTTCAGATTCCTCTTCCTCAAGTTCGAAATCTTCATCTTCTACGATATCTTCTTCGGTGATAATGTCGATATTTTCATTAAGAAGCGCACGTTCAATCTCAAAGTAATCTTCGCTATTAGGATCTGCAAATTCAACGACATCATCTTGATTTAAGAATTTATCTTTTCCTGCTTTCTTGATGAGTTGGGCAATGATTTTTTCTCTGTCCATGTCATTCCTCCTTATGTCTATTAGACAATTGTTGTTTCTTTAAAGCATCACGCTCTTCAATGAGTGCTTGACTGTAGTCGTTTAGAACATTGATGCGATAATTGATTTCTTCTAATCTTCTCTTTAGATTAGCATCGATCACAATTTGGATATATTCCAAAATTTCTTCTTGTTTGAATTCAATCTTATTTAACCACAAAGTATCTTTAAGTATTTCTTTTTCAAATAGATCTCTTTGTTCATGTGTCAATGTATCCATGAACAACGCGATATCCATTTCGAGGTGTTCCTCATAGAAATGTTCAATCGTCATTCGAATTGAGGCGGTTTTGACTTCTGCAAAGTCGGTTGATTTTAATCGCTGCATAATGGTTGTTGCATGTTTCTTGGATTGAAGCATCGATAAAATGAGATAGCGTTCAGCTTTTTCATAGCGATCAATGGTTTTTGCGCGTTCCTTGGTTGGTAGTTTCACATCTGTTGGCTGTGCTTTTTTTGCAAACTCAAGTTCAGCCATCGGTATGTTCAACTCTGAGGAAAGTCGTTGTAAATAAAATGCACGAATCGATGCATCTGAAAACTGAATCATCGCTAAAACCTGTTTTTTGAATTCTTTGAGGTCATTAGCATTTGCAAGATTCTTACCCATCTTATAATAACGATAACGAAATTGGTAAGCATCCTCTGTATATTCACCAAAGAGTTTTTCATAAGCTTCGGGTCCATAGGATTTAATAAAATCATCAGGATCCATTTTTTCTGGTATGATCAACACTTCGACCTTGAGGTTTTCCTTTTCAAGATAAGGGATTGCGTGATCCGCTGCATGAAGTCCTGCTTGGTCGCCATCATAGGCGAGAATAACAGATGGTGTTACGCTTTTGATGAGACGAGCTTGTTCCTTTGTTAAAGCCGTTCCCATCCCAGCAACCCCATTTTTTACGCCTGCTTGATAGGATGATATCACATCGAAAAAGCCTTCATAGAGAACGATCTGTCGTTCTTTTCTTATCTCTGGTAGAGCTTCATATAAATGATAGAGAAGCTGTCCTTTTTTAAAGATGACTGTATCTGGACTATTCATGTATTTCACGGTTTCTTTAGGATTCATGGTTCGTCCAGAAAAACCAACGACATGTCCCTTAGGATCGGTGATCGGAAACATGATGCGATCAGCAAAAAGATCATAGTATTCACCTTGATCGTTTTGCTTAACAACACCTAAACGAATCATATCAGTGACTTGATAGCCTTTGTTTTTAAGCATTAAATAAACCGTTTGACCAAACGATGGTGCATAACCAAGACGAAAGTGTTCAATCTGTTCATCAAGGAGTTGTCGTTGATATAGGTATTGAATAGCTTCTTGGCCAGATTCGCTGTGCTTTAAGTTAAATTGATAAAAACTAGCTACTTCATGCATCAATTGATAATAGGGTTCATTTGGATCTTTCTTGGTCTTTTTTTGTTTGACCTCAATACCCGCACGATCTGCAAGTTCCAGTGCTGCTTCTTCAAACGAAATGTTTTTGATCTTTCTTAAGAAATTGATTGGAGTTCCACCTTCACCGCATCCATAGCATTTACAGATGTTTTTTTCAGGTGAAACGAAAAAACTGGGTGTTTTCTCCTGATGGAAAGGACATAAACCTGCAAAATTTTTACCTTTTTTTTGCAGCGTGACAAACTCGCTAACTAAATCAACGATCGGTGTTTTTTCATTTATTAGTTCGATGAGTTTATCATCCATATAGTTTCTTCCTTTCGTTTAAAATGCCACACTTTTTTCTATATAATCTTTGAGATTGCTGATAAAAATGCGAACTTGTTCCATGGTGTCACGATTTCTTACAGTTACACTATTATCAGTCATCGTGTCCTGGTCAACCGTGATGCAAAGATAGGTACCTATCGCGTCTTGTCTGCGATAACGTTTACCAATGTTTTGTGTTTCATCGTAGGTAACATCCATTGATTTTGCCAACATCTGGTAGATTTCAAAAGCTTTATCAGCATGTTCTTTTTTGATAAGCGGTAGCACAGCTGCCTTGTAGGGAGCCAGTGCTGGATGTAGATGGAGAACCTGTCTGATATCACCTGTAGGAAGTGTTTCCTCATTATATCCGTTTGTTAGAAAAGCTAAAACTAATCGTTCAACACCCACAGCGGGTTCAACCACATAGGGTAAATAACGTTCATTGGTATCTGGATCTAGGTAAGTTAAGTTTTCTCCTGACTGATTTTGATGTGCTTTAAGGTCATAATCTGTTCTAGATGCAATACCCCATAGTTCATCAAATCCCCATGGGAAACGATAACGAATATCTGTTGTTGCATTCGAGTAATGTGAAAGTGCTTCTTTTTTATGATCATCAAACTCAAGATCTTCTTTTTTCAAACCTAAGTTCACTAACCAGTCCATACAGAACTGTTTCCAATAGGAAAACCATTCGAGTTCTGAACCCGGTTTAACGAAAAACTCCATTTCCATCTGTTCAAATTCACGGGTTCTAAAAATAAAGTTACCCGGTGTTATTTCGTTTCTAAACGATTTACCCACTTGACAGACACCAAAAGGGATTCTCTTGCGTGTTGTTCGTTGAATGTTTTTGAAGTTAATAAAGATACCCTGAGCTGTTTCAGGTCTTAAATAGATTTGATTGGCTTGTTCCAAGACAACACCTTGATAGGTTTGAAACATCATGTTGAATGCTCGAATAGGTAACCAATCTGATTTGCCACAGTTGGGACATGTCACCTTGTGTTCGACTAAGTAGTCATACATCTTTTCAGTCTTCCAACCGTCGGGATGAACCTGGATATCATGATCCTCGATCAGTTTATCAGCACGAAAGCGATTGTTGCAGCTTCTACATTCAGTCAGTGGATCAGAAAAACCTCCAACATGTCCAGATGCTTTCCAAACTTCAGAGTTTAATAAGATCGAACTATCAATCAATACGTTGTAAGGATTTTCTCGTTGGAATTTTTTTATCCAAGCTTCCTTAATGTTCTTTTTGAATAGACTTCCCAAAGGACCATAGTCCCATGTATTAGCAAGCCCACCATATAGTTCGCTTCCTTGATAAATATATCCAGTTGATTTTGCAAATTGTACGATTTGGTCGAGTGTAACCATGACAACACATCCTTTACGGTCTATTGTAGATTTTTTAATGTCGTTTGTAAATGATAACTATAATATTTTAAAATAAATTCTTTTATTTTATCCAAATGTTCGTTCAACGATTGATCAAGCGATGAATAGGGCATCACGCTTAACTTCAGTAATGTAATTGCATCCTTTGTATCAAGATCAATCTGATCTGCTTCGCCTTGATAGACAAGCGATCCCTTTTCTATGGAGACCCCTTTGACCTTTCTTCCATCTGGGGATAAGTCCATTCCGTAACCTAATAGATTGATCATTTTAAGTGAAAATGAGAGTGCAGAAAGGTCTATAAATGGTGACTTGAGAGCGAGAATTAACTCATTAAAAATAAGTGAGTGATCCGCATTTTCAACGACGAGATGGTCGACGATTTCGAGCATAAGTGCAGCATATTTTGTCAACTGAAAATCGTTTTTTATCTCATGAAAATCATGGATGATTTTACCTTCCTGCAGGGGATAGAACGATTTTTTACCCTCTTTGAAATCTATGTGTGTTAGAAATTGAGATAAGATGCGCGATGCATGATTGACTTTTTGTGCACCTTGAGCAAGCAGTGTGACTTTCCCTCGATTCGTATAGACAAAGAGAAGTCTGCTGTGTTCCTGATAAGGTTGTACTTTGAAAATAATGCCTTCCATCAGACTTCCTCTGTAAAACCTAGCGATCTAAGATCGCTTGGACGATTTCTCCAATCCTTTTTAACTTTAACCCATAGTGATAGATGGATCTTGGTATGCAGTAGATGATTGATCTCTTTGCGTGCCTCAGTGCCAATGCGTTTCATCTTTTCGCCACCTTTACCGATTAAAATCTGTTTTTGTGTAGGACGTTCTACGATAATGAGCGCCGAAACATCGATGGTGTTCAATTCATCATTTTCCACAAGCGATTCAATGACGACAGCTACTGCATGAGGAACTTCCTGTTCTGTATGATAGAGTATCTTTTCTCGAATCAGTTCACTCATCAGTTTTTCTTCAGTTTGATCTGTTTTCATATCCTTAGGAAAATACATCGGTCCTTCAGGAAGCAAAGGAACAATCAATTCTTCGATTTTATCGATATATGTTTTGTCTTTTGCTGAGATAGGAATGACACCTTCAAAAGGATAACTGGCTAGATAACTTAGAATAATGGCATCAATTTCTGATTTTGATTTCAGCATATCAATCTTGTTGATAACAAGAAACACAGGAACATGAGCTTCTTTAAAATAGGAAAGCACATACTCTGATGACTGATCTTTTTCTCGATCAACCACATATAAAACAATATCTACATCTGAAATCGCTGACACAGCGATTTTGTCAATCGTTTGATTGAGTAAATCTTTTCCTTTGTGTAATCCTGGTGTATCAACAAATGTGATCTGGTAATTTTCTTTTGTTAAAACTCCCAAGATGCGATGACGGGTTGTCTGTGGTTTAGGACTCATAATGGCAATCTTTTCACCAATAAGCGCATTGATGAGTGTCGATTTTCCCACATTGGGTCTACCAACAATCGCAACAAATCCTGACTTGTGGTCACTCATGTGGTTTTTCATCCAGCACAAACGCATAGGGAAGGAGTTCATCAAGTGTTGACTCTTTGACTTCACCTTTCGTGTTTGCTAAAAATACTTTTGTTTCTTTGGGCATGAGTTCATGCATCACTTGACGGCAAGCACCACAGGGTGAAACCGGACCATGATCATTCGCAACAATCGTGATTGAAACGATATCTTCCTTTTTATAGCCTTGACTATATAAAGAGAAAAGTGCGTTACGTTCAGCGCACGATGTTAAACCATAGGAAGCATTTTCGATGTTAGCCCCATGAATAATCGTGCCATCTTTTAATTTGATTGCAGCTCCTACCTTGAACTTTGAATAAGGTACATATGCTCTTTCTCTCGCTAGGAGAGCTTCTTTGATTTGAGGAATCATTTGACTATCCTTTCCAGTTTAGCTTTTGCTAAAATGTCTTCTTGCATTTTCTGCATTTCTTTTTCTTCTGCTTCTGTATGATGATCATATCCCTTTAAATGGAGATATCCATGAACTGCTAAAAATCCTAATTCTCTTTCAAATGAATGACCATACGATGAAGCTTGTTTTCTTGCTTGTTCAATGGAGATGAAGATATCCCCTAAGGACTTATCCTTTGGATCATCGTTTATAAAACTTAACACATCCGTCGGTTGATCGATTTGTCGATAGGTGCGGTTGAGTCTTTGAATTTCATTTTGAGATACAAAAATAATTTGTATACTCTGTTTTTCTTTTACTCGTTTGAAGATATGATGTATGAGTTTTTGAATTTCTTTGGGTGAATCATCCGTTTGAAAAAACAAATTAGTTTTCATGTTCCTCGTACCTTTCAAGAATGCGTTGAACGAGTGGATGTCTAACGACATCGAGTTTGTCGAAAGTTACAATCCGAATATCATCGAGTTGATTGAGCAATTCCAAGACATGGTTAAGACCTGATGGGATACCTCTTGGTAAGTCTGATTGTGATGGATCACCTGTGATAACCATCTTGGATGCAAATCCGAGACGTGTTAAAAACATTTTCATTTGAACTTTTGTCGTGTTTTGTGCTTCATCTAAGATGACAAATGCGTTTTCTAAGGTGCGACCACGCATGTATGCGAGTGGAGCAATTTCAATGACTCCCTTTTCCATCAAGGACAATGTCGTCTGAGCACCGAGCATTTCATAGAGTGCATCGTAGAGAGGAACGAGATAGGGATCAACTTTTTCTTTTAGATCTCCAGGTAAAAACCCTAGGTTTTCTCCTGCTTCAACGACAGGTCTGGTCAAGACAAGTTTTTTAACTTTGTTGTTTTTCAGATCAGCAACCGCTTGAGCAACCGCTAAATAGGTTTTTCCCGTTCCTGCTGGTCCGACACCAAAGACAAGATCGTGTTGTGCAATAGCTTCAACATATGTTTTTTGATTAAATGTTTTGGGATAAATGGAACGACCTAAGTCGTTGATAAGAATTCGTTTTCTGTTTTTATATAAATCAAAGACGCCCTCTAGTTCACCTTTTTCTGCTAATTTGATGATATACATCACATCGCGTTCAGAGAGTTGAACCTGATGCTCAGCAAGTTCTATTAAAACTGAAAAAATAGCTTCCAGCAACGGTAACTGATCTGCTTTAGCATCCGTAATGATCTCAGAACCATTGACGGAAACAGTCATACCTAAATATTGCTTGAAAACCAAGAGGTTGCGATCTTGAACACCAACCAATCGAGCGATCGCTTCTGCATGATGAATTTGTCGATTTAATTTCATTAAATCCGCTCCTTACCGTGTATACATTATACCATAGAGACAAAAAGAAAAAAGCACAGATGTCCTTTTTTAAGGTAGAAACGATATAAAAACGCACCCGAAGGTGCGATTTTTTTACTTTACTTCTTTTTCGAGCGTGCTGCGCGTTGACGTTCTTTACGTTCTACCGATGGTTTAAGGTAAAATTCACGTCTGCGTGCTTCTTGGAGAGTTCCTGACTTAGAAACATCACGTTTAAAGCGACGTAAAGCATCTTCAATTGATTCTTTTTCGCGAACGATTGTTTTAGGCATAGTCTGCCCTCCTTCCACGCTGAGATTCATTAGCCTCATACATTATATAGTATTTTTTGTGTTTTGTCAAAAAGATTTAGTGATTTTTGAGGGATATATAGGTTAAAGCATAAAGTGATGCGAGTTCGGTTGGTAAAATGTTTTTACCAAGCGATACGGTACGTGCATTCATCGATTGATAGAGTAATCTCTCTTCATCAGCGATGCCACCTTCAGGTCCGATAATTAAACCGATTTTCATATCGGATTGAACTTCTGGTAAAACTTCTTCAAGTGTTATTTTTTCCTCGTTTTCATCTGCCAGCAACAAGATATCAAATTCTTGATAAGCAATCTGATTCACTTTTTGCTCAAAGTGAATATCTGGTATATCAAAGCGATGAGCAAGTTCGCTCGCTTCTTTAGCTATGGCATAAAGACGTTTTAACTTATGATCTTCATTATCCACTTTTGCAATACTTCTCTTCATGGGAACAAACACGATATGTGATACACCAAAGAGTGTTGCATATTTTGTAATGGTTTCTGTTTTCGGATGTTTAGGTAGTCCTTGAATCAGTGTAACATGTGGACTCTTTGTTTGTTCTAATTCTTTAAGTATCTCATAATATACACGTCCATCACGGATCTGAAGATTGACTAATAAACAGTGCTTGTTTGCACAAACGATGACTTCATCACCTGTCTTCATGCGCATCACATGTAGCACGTGGTGTGCATCTGATCCGATGATTTCATGGTTTAATTGTTCAACAAAATAGCGTTGCATAGATCTCCTTCAATGAAAAAAGCGTTTCCTAGGAAACACCTTGTTTTGATATCCGTTTTTTATTAGTGTAACCGATTGGAAATGACAACGAGTACGATTAACAGTAAAGCAAGCACTGCTGAAGAACGGACGAGGAATAATTCAAGACCACGTGATTTGCGATTCTTGAACAATTCTGATTTTTCTCCACTAAATGCATCTTTGATATCATCTTGTGATTGCTGTAATAGGACTGTACCAATTAACAACAAAGTTACGATTATAATTAAAATGTCTGCCCAGTTCATAAAACCCTCCTAAAAACTCAATTAATGATAACAAATTATTATGTGTTTGTCAATTGAAGATGGCATTATCATAAAAAAAGCCCCTAGGGGCTCTTAGCTCAATGCATTGATTGTGACCATTAAGTCCTCGATCATTTGATCTGTTGATTGGAATCCACCAGCACTGATATACCATGCAATGGGATCTAAGGTATACATATGATCATTTTGACCTGCTTCTGTTCCTTTGATGAGTTGATTATTAATTACCGTATCAATCGATGATGAACCACCGGTTGCAACACCACGATCGAGTAAAAACAGAATTTCAGGATTGACGCTTGCTACATACTCATAACCGATGACATTACCATGTGATCCACCTTCTTCAGCTTTGTCGTCTGATGGGATAAATCCAAATTCATCATAGAGTACGGCAAATCTTCCTGTAGGTCCATAAAAGGATAGGGCTTCGCCGTTTACCATAATAAAGAGGGCTTCATGATCTTTCGTTGTTTGCTTAATTGTTTCCATCGATGAAGTTATTTCAGTTAATTTTTCTTGCAGTTCATCTGCAATGGATGGAAATATTTTTGCAAGATTATTAACATTACGAGTCATTCCTTCTAAATATTCTCCGTTCACTAAAGTAACATCTAGAATGTCTGCATAGGGATAATTTTCTGATAACTGATCATAAGCTCCAGCGGAACGACTGTTGATAATGATCAGATCTGGCATGAATAGATCCAGTGCATCCCAATCAGGTACAAAGAGTGTTCCAACATTTACTACGCTTGTTGTATTATAGGCATTTAAGTAAGTTGGTATGTTATTTTTAGGAACACCAAGCTCTTTGATCGATGTCTTATCATAACCCACAGCATCAATCATGTCAAGTGCATCATATGCAAAAATTGCTACCGCTTTTGGGTTGGTTTTAAAGGTTTTTGTTACCGATACTCTTGTTCCTCCTGTCCATCCACTGTTGGTCTCATTAGCGAGTGCTCCTGATGTGACATCAAAGGTCAGTGTAACCTCTTCACGCTCAAATTCATTTTCTGTTTCATCCAATTTGGAGCATGCACCTAAAACGCTTAATAAAGCAATTATAAACACTAATATATGTATTTTTTTCATGATAATATTTCTCCTTTTATCTCTTCTATTTTCATGTGTTCCTGGTTGTTGTAATAGATACATACTTTACGTCCATTGACCCCTGCAATACAGAAGTCGTGATCAAAAATATGATCTAATATCTTTTTATCCATCATGTCATCGGTTGATCCTTCAACGATGATTTTACCATCTTTCATTGCGATGATATGATCAGCAAATGCCGCTGCAAAATTGATGTCATGCATGACAACAACAATGGTTTTATTGAGTTCTTTCACCATCTTTTGAAGAATGGTCATCATCTCAACTGCATAGCGCATATCTAAATTGTTAAGCGGTTCATCTAAAAAGATATATTTGGTATCCTGAGCCAATATCATCGCGATATATGCCCTTTGACGTTGACCACCAGATAATTCATCTAAATAACGATTTTCTAAATCTTGGATACTCATATATTCCAAAACTTCATCTATTTTTTCCTGATCAGTTTTAGTTAATCTTCCTTGGCTGTGTGGAAACCTTCCAAATGATACGAGATCACGAACCGTGATTCGAATATGTAACTGATGTGTTTGTTTCAGAATAGCTATCTTTTTTGCTATTTCTTTTGACTTCATCTGATGTATTGGTGTTCCATCGACGAGAATATCACCTTCGGATGGTGACAAAAGTCTAGAAAGCACACCGAGAAGTGTCGATTTTCCTGCTCCATTAGCTCCAATTAAAGCAGTGATCTTATGTTCTTGAAGTGTAAGACTGACGTTGTCTAAAACTTTAAAATCTCCATATGCTTGGTAGATGTTTTTAATTTCAATCATGTTTTATTCTCCTTTAATACGAGATAGATCATGTAAGCTCCACCGATCATGCTGATGAGCACGGTGACCGTCGTCAAATAACCCGTTTCAACGATGATACCTTGTCCAAGAACGATAAAGATGATAGCTATCAGTGATGATGCGATAAATAACGGGAAATGTTTATAGGTCTTTAGAATTTCTCTTGCCGCATTGACAGCTATAAGGCCCAAAAATGAAATGGGACCAATCATCGCAGTCGAAATACTCATGGCTAGTGCAATGTAGATCAGACCCCAATTAAGCTTCTTAGCATAATCAACACCTAATCCAATGGCTTGGGATTCACCAAGTGACATGACATCATAACTTCTAAAGTTTTTTACTATGAGTATCACGATTAAAACCATCAGGGGAAGTGATAACCAAATAATTGTTGTGTTCATGTTTGCTATTGATACTTCTGTTCGAATCAATAAGCTCTGAAACTCTTCTGGATCCATTACGGTTTGAAGAAACGTTGCTAAAGATCTGGAGAGCGTTGATAACACCATGCCAACTAACAATAAGAAGATAATGTGATTTCTGTTTTTTCTAAGTATTAAACGATACATCAAAAGTGATAGGACAATCATAAGTGTTGCAGCAACTAAAAAATTGATGTATGGATTGACATAGACGATAGACGATGAAGTAAAAAAGAAAACAATGACAGTTTGAACCAAAACAAAGATTGCATCAAATCCAATTAAGCTAGGTGTCAAGATGCGATTATTGGTTAATGTCTGAAAAATCAGTGATGTCGAGCTTATTAGAATGGCTGAAATAATCATGGCCATAACTTGTGATGATTTTCTAGATAGGATGCTTTTTATCGCAGATAACATTCTATCTGCTCTTTCTGGATCACTTGGAAAAAGATCATATGGTGTTGTTAACATCCAAAAAAATAGATAAAACAATATCGCAACAATGCTAAGGACAATGAGCATCATCCACACGTTTTTATGATGTCGCATGTTTCATCCTCCTAAAGATAATGAGTAGAAAGATGATAGCACCTGTGACACCCATCGTGAAACTAATCGATATTTCATACGGAAAAACAATGATTCGACTGATAATGTCATTTAGAAGGACAAAAGATGAACCAAAGAGTGCAATATCAACGATCGTTTTTTTAACATGATCACCATAATAATATGAAACCAAGTTAGGTACTATAAGACCCACAAAAGGGAGTGTTCCAACCATCACGAATGTTATCGATGAAACAACTGCAATAATGATTAAACCCACACCGATAACAAATCCATAACTAACACCTAAATTCTTAGCGAAATCTTCCCCCATACCCGCAATGCTAAACCGTGTTGCATATACTATTGCTAATATAACAGCAGGTATAACCAAATAGAGCAGTTCATAAGATCCTATGGCTTTATTTGAAAAGCCACCGATACCAATGGTGTTCAAAAACTGGATCGCATTGTAGCGATGAGCGATAAATGTCGCTATCGATGAAATCATGGCTCCATACATCATACCAATAAGAGGAACGTAGATAACGTTTTTAAATTTAATCTTTTTGAGCATCAGCATAAAGATGAGCGTAGATACAAGTGCGAATGCAAACGCAAAGATTGATCTTATAAGTGTTGTTTGATTACCCATGATGAGGTAACCGATGAGGACTCCTAAAATCGCCGCATTGGTTGTACCTGCTGTTGAGGGTGATATGAATTTGTTCCTGCTAATGGATTGCATGATAAGACCCGCAATGGATAGGCTTGATGCGGTTAAGATGATTGCCACCGTTCGTGGAACGCGTGAAATCCATAAAACGTTCCAAGCAGCAGCATCACCTTTGAGTAAGTCGATGAGGGTAAGATCAAGCACTCCAACGAGTAATGATATGAACGTAAGCAACACAAAAACGATGATGAGATACCATCTACGATTGAACCACTTCAGTTTATTTTGAAACATAGATATCGCTTGCGATGACGTGATAAGCTTCACGTTTGACATCGATTAACCCTTCGGGTTTTTGATGATGGGGGTTGTTTTTATCGCGATGCATGGCGATATGTTCAGG
The DNA here is from genome assembly GCA_034005105.1 of Acholeplasmataceae bacterium. GTDB lineage: Bacteria > Bacillota_I > Bacilli_A > Acholeplasmatales > Acholeplasmataceae > Peloplasma. Next base: position 18,016 of record JAVEVJ010000008.1, read on the forward strand.
GCTTCCTTCAAAGCGATAATAAGCTTCTTTGGATTCCCAGTAGATGATCATTCGAACGATATCGATATCTTCATTTTGTTGGTTTAAAAGAACATCTCTACGAATAAATCCAGGAAAATGAAGCATGGGAGGTTGTCTTTTAAAATGTGCTTCTATATGTTCGATATGTCCTTTTTTAAAGGACATAATCCGTGAAATAGCATACATGGTTTACACCTTCTTCTACAATGAATCTAAATCACTATCATTTTATGTTTATTAACATGAAAAATCAAAAGATATAACTTAGATTATAAATAGCCTATTTAATTATTATAAACAATAAAAAATAGCCCTATATAGAGCTATTTCGATGTGCAGGTACTCCGATGAGTCTGCTGTTAGGTGGAGCATCTTTTAAGACGACTGCTCCCGCTGCAATCACCGTTCGATCTCCGATATGAATGGGGCCGAGTAGTGTTGCATTTGCATAAACGATGACATCATTTCCTAATTTGGGATGTCGATCCACTTTCTCAAAGGTATTAGCTCCGAGTGTTACTCCATGATAGAGAACACAATTGTCTCCAACAACCGCGGTTTCACCGATGACCAAACCCATTCCATGATCAATAAAGACACCATGACCAATCTTTGCTGCTGGATGAATATCGATTCCTGTTTTCTTTCTCGTGCGATAACTCATCCATCTGGAAAGATTCTTAAGACCCTTGTTCCAGAGTTTATGTGCTCTTCTGTGTCTTCTTAAAGCTATCACACCTGGATAGGTTAAATAAATCATCAAACAACTCGGTGCAGCTGGATCATACTTTTTGGCTGCTCTGACATCTTCAATGGTACATTTCATCATATATCATAGAGTGCAGTCGATAAATAGCGTTCACCTGTATCACAGATGACAAAGACGATTCGCTTTCCGATTGCTTCCTTTCTTTTAGCGATTTGAATGGCAGCAAATAGATTGGCTCCACTTGACATACCAGCAAATACACCCTCATTTTGAGCAAGTATACGTGCATAATTAAAAGCTTCCTCATTGGTCACAGTCAAAATCTCATCAATTATTTTAAGATTGAGAACGCTTGGTATAAATCCAGCACCAATGCCTTGGATTTGATGTGATCCTGGTTGACCACCAGAAAGTACAGGTGAATCCTTGGGTTCAACAGCAATGACTTGGATGCTTGGATCGTGTTTCTTTAGAACTTCACCAACACCCGTGATTGTTCCTCCTGTACCAACACCTGCGACAAAATAATTGACTAACCCATCGGTATCTCTTAAGATTTCGATGGCTGTTGTTTTTCGATGCATTTCTGGATTTGCTAGATTTTCAAACTGCATAGGTATGATCACATTGGTATCTTCTTCCTTCATTTCATAGGCTTTTTCAATCGAACCTTTCATCCCAAATGCTTTATCCGTTAAGATAACATTCGCACCGAGTGCTTTGACGATTTGAACACGCTCCTTGGATACAGAAGATGGCATGATCAGTGTTAGGTGATATCCTCTTGCTGCACAGATAAAGGCTAATCCAATACCAGTATTTCCAGATGTTGGTTCAACAAAGTGGGTTTTATTGGTGATCAAATGATTCTTCTCAACCGATTCAATCAAAGCTAATGCTAATCTGTCTTTGACACTGGATAATGGATTATGATTTTCGAGCTTAGCAACCAATTCGACATTTAAGTTAAACAGTTTTTCAATTTGTCTCAATCTTAAAAGCGGTGTTTGACCGATAAGTTCTGTGTAGTTTTGTGCAATTTTCATTTATTTCAACTCCCTTAGCACATCCATTATACTTAAAATGATTCTAAGTTGCATGTAAGATGATATAAGATAACGCTTACTCTAAGTGATTTATCAATTGAACTCATTTTATGCTTGCCAAGAGTAGGAAATATGTTATAATGCCAAAGGTGAATAAAAATGGAAATTGTGCGTTTTGCATTAGGTAGTTTAAAAAGCAATTGTTATATCGTGACTGAAGAAAAACATGCACTCATCATTGATCCAGGTTATGAAAGTGATGATGTGATCAAATATATAAAAAAAAATGATCTCCAAGTGGATGCCATCTATATCACACACGGCCATCCTGACCATGTTGGTGGTGTTAAACAGATTAAGGAAATGTTTAGTTGCTTAGTCTATGCTCCTCTCAAGGATCGCATTTGGATGGGAAAGAGTAGCTACAATCAAATAGGCTATGAGATACCCGTTGATATTTGGGTACGTGAGCATGATTATTTTGATGCTATCGGACAGCGCTTTACCGTTTATGAAACACCGGGTCACTCCGAAGGTAGTACCGTCTTATTGACTGATCACATTCTCTTTTCTGGTGATACGTTATTTTTTCAAAGTATCGGTCGAACAGATATTCCTTTATCGGATGCACAAGTGATCTATCATTCAATCAAGCGTATGTATCAACTTTTTGATGAGGATACGATTGTCTATCCAGGTCATGGGAAGCCGACAGATATCGGACATGAAAAGAAGTTTAATCCTTTCGTTCGTGCATAACAGAAGATATTTCTTCTGTTTTTTTATGTTATAATCTATGAATGAGAGGTATAAAAACATGATCCATTTTCGTAATGACTATAATGATATAGCTCACCCCAAAATTATCAAACACATGCAGCAATGTATGGATGAAACACACTTAGGCTATGGTATGGATGAACACTCAAAGAAAGCAAGAGAACGCATACAAGAATTGATAAGTATCCCTGTTTTCATTCACTTTATGGTAGGTGGCACTTCAACGAATAAAATCGTTATATCCCATATTTTAAAACCCTATGAAGCGGTTATTTCAGCACAGACTGGTCATATTGAAGTTCATGAAACAGGTGCGATTGAATCAACGGGACATAAGATCATCACGATACCCACAGATGATGGCAAACTAACGGTTGAACTCATTAAAAAAGCCTATACCCGATATACCGATGAACATATGGTAAAACCTAAACTCGTTTATCTATCACAAGCGACAGAAACAGGATATATCTATCAAAAAGATGAGTTAAAAGATATTTATAACCTCTGTCAATCCCTAGAGATGTATCTTTTTATTGATGGAGCAAGACTTGGTGTCTCACTGACTGCAGAACAAAATAGATTAACTATTGATGATCACGCTAAATATAGTGATGTGTTTTATATTGGTGGAACTAAAAATGGGGCTATGCTTGGTGAAGCATTGATCACAAAACATCCATCCATTGACAACTACTTGCGTTATTCAATGAAACAAGGTGGTGGATTACTAGCCAAGGGATTTTTGATTGGTATGCAGTTTGAAGCTTTATTCGAGGATCAACTTTTCTTTGAAATTGGTGCTAAAGCAAATCAGATGGCAAACTACCTTAAAGAAAAACTTAAAGTTCATCAAATCATCTTTAATGAGACTCCAACCAATCAACAGTTTATCAAACTCCCCAATCAGGTCATCGAAAAATTGAATCAAAAATACACCTTTGAAACATGGGAAGATCATGGTTCGTCCAAGACAATACGTCTGGTGACCAATTATCGTACTCAAAAAAGTGATATTGATCAACTCATCTTGGATATAAAAAATAAATAAACGCTCAGTCAGCGTTTATTTTTTTCTTAATATAACGAGTGTTTCACACTCTGTTGTTTGTGGAAACATACGTATCGGATAAACTTTGTCGATTTGATAACATGTGGTTAACACCTTAAGATCTCTGACGAGTGTTTTGAGGTCACACGATAGGTAAAACATTTGTTCAAATGGATCGGTTAAAATATGATCTATCAGTTTCGCTTGCAAACCACTTCTGGGAGGATCAACGATGAGTACGTTTTCGTGTGTCTTTATCATGGATTCTGCTTCCCCATGAGTAATCGTTACCTGATTAAGCTGGTACTTTTCTTTGATCATCTGAGCCATCTGTATCGCGTCTTTGTTCGTTTCAATCATCTTAAGAGATGCGATGTGATCGATCAGATAATAACCTATGCTGCCTACACCACTGTATAGATCGATAACATGCGCATCTTTTAGTAAATGATCTTTTATCAATTGATATGCCATGCTGATAACAGGAATATTAACCTGGAAGAAGGTTTGATCTGTCACAGGATAGGTATACTGACCTAATCTCATATCAATCATGTTTTGACCGTATAAAGCATAGGATACGTTTCCAAAAATCTTGTGTGGATGATCTTTAACATTGAGGGTAACACCTACCACATGCTTATTCGATTTTAAAACTTCAACGATGGAGTTTAATCCTTTAAAAGATTTTGTTGCTGCTACCAGTGTGACAAGAGCTTGCTGATTCTCGTTTGTTCTGATTGCGATGTGTTTCAACTTTGTATGATCAATTGATATGTGTGCTTGAATGAGGTCACCAATGATTTGATTTGTGATTTCGTCTGCAAGTAAAAACGATGTGATAGGAGTGAGTCCACTCTGATTGATATGAAACAAACCCAGTGTTAACGTGGGATGATTCATCACATGGAACACAGATTTATTACGGTAGTGCACAAATTTTCTATCGGTAATAATCGGTTCTAAAACTGGATCCATTTGACCAACTTTTAAGAATGTCTCTTTTGTTGTTTTAACCTGCCAAGATAACTGTTCTTCATCCTTCATGTGGAGTAAATCCATGCTGCCATAGGCGAGATCTGCATGATCTCTTCGATGTAGACTCGGTGTTATCAATGATATGATAAATCCTTCTGCAAAGCGCTTTTTCAGTGTTTTGATCTGTATGTTAGCCACTTCATCTTTTAACATACCTCGAACAAAAATGACATGGTCTTCATGCTTGACAATACCTTGTCCTTGATAATCGACATCAACAGCTTTTGCACAGATGATACTACCTACAGTTAACATCACTTTCTCCTTATCTGGATTCTAAACGAATGAAAAAATATCTCTAATTATCGTTTAAACTTATTCTTTAAATAATTGACATAATAATGTGGGTTAAAGGGTTCATGCGTTGCATTCAATAAGATTTCTTTCGGTGTCTTACTTCTTGCAAATGTATGAACACGATCTTTTAACCACGCATTGATTGCCTTGATGTTGTTAGCTTCTAGTGCTTCGTCAATGTTTAGTTCTTTATTGATCGCTTGATAGATTTGTGCACCATACGCTGAACCCAGTGCATAGGTTGGGAAGTATCCTAACATACCACCTGACCAATGAATGTCCTGCAAGACACCTTCTTTATCCGTCTTAGGACGAATACCTAAATATTCACTCATGAGACGGTTCCACTTCTTAGGAAGATCCTTGACTTTAATCTTACCTGAAATGAGTCCTTTTTCAAGATCATATCGAAGCATGATATGAAGTGCATAGGTTAGTTCATCCGCTTCAACACGAATCAGTGTTCGTTCTGCACGATTGATGAAGCGATGGAATTCTTCAAGAGAGATATTTTTAAGCTGCTTTGGAAAAAGTTCAACTAATTTGGGATAATGCACTTTCCAAAAAGACATGGAACGTCCAAGCATATTTTCATACATTCTTGATTGAGATTCATGTATTCCTAAACTGGTTCCTCCGTGTAGATAGGTTTCATCATATTTAGGATCGTTTTGAAGTTCATAAATGGCATGTCCCATTTCATGAATAGTGGAGAAAATAGATGATGTCAGATTATCTTCATAATAATGGGTTGTTATTCGTGTGTCTGTTGAGCTGACACCGGATGTGAATGGGTGTGCACTTTCCTTTAACAGACCTCTTGAGCGATCATAGCCAAAGACATCAATTAAATACTCGGAAAACTTAGCTTGCTGTTCCTTTGGAAAAACACCGTGTGTCAACTTGCGCGAGAATTTATCTTTGGTTGCTGTTCTTTCTTTAACAAAGGGCACGAGTTCTTCTCTGAGTGTATCAAAAAATTGATCGTATTCTTTGGTTGTGAATCCCTCTTCGTATTGATCAAGTAAAATATCGTATCCTTTAAGTTCATCTGTTTCAAGATATTTTACAAGTTTACGATTGAAATCAACGATTTTTTCAAGTGTTGGTTGAAACATTGCAAAGTCATTTGCATTCTTTGCTTTTGCCCATGTGTGTGATGCTTGTGATGCAAGCACTTGATATGCAATCAATTCATCTTTAGGTACACATTTGATGATGCGTGCTTCCTTATAGATCAGCTTGATCTCACGCTTGAAATCTGGATCTTCAAGTTGATCCAAATGAGCATAGAGTTGATCGATAGCATCCAAATATTCTGGAGCTGATTCAATCTTGTACATCTCTTCAGCCATCACTTGATACTGTTTGGTACGATAGTTAACAGACTGATCAGGTGCTTCGGTTTCTTGATCCCAACTCATCAGCCAGCCAAAGTATCCATAGGCTTTCAATTTCTTCCGGTACGATTCATAGATGTTAACAAATTTTTCCATAATTTTTCCTCGATTCTTCTTTTCTTCAATTATAACACGGAGTAGATTGGTCATCGTTAAACACAGTAAGTTTTTATAAAAAAGCTAGGGTTGCGACTCCAAAATAGATAACTAAAGCAACCAAATCGTTGAGGGTGGTCATTATAGGACCGGAGGCTGCAGCGGGATTCTGATTATTTTTATGCAGTATCATTGGTACAAAAACTCCCATTAATGCGGAAATAAACATTGATGAAAAGACAGCAATTAGAACCACTAAGCCCATCTGAAAAGGAAGTTCTGTACCTGATGTTGGAAATAGTGACAAGAATCCTGTTACAAATCCAAAGGCAGCTATAGCAAGTATGAGGCTGTTCAAAAAACCAATAAAGAGTTCCTTTACTATATGTTCTTTGGGCATATATTTACCATCTAATTCATTCTTATGAATCCCTAAAATGGTAACCGCTAAAGCTTGCGTTCCTATATTACCAGCCATACCTAGAATAAGTGGTTGAAATAAAACGATAGCTGTAACCTCTGCGAGCGTTGCTTCAAAAATGGATAAGAAGCTTGCGATGAGTATGTTCAAAACAACTGCTATCATAAGCCAGGGAAGACGTTGTTTCGAGCGAATCCACGCACTTGATGATGACTCGTGATCTTGCAATAAGGCCATTTTCTGATAGTCACTTTCGGTTGCTTCAATAATTTCATCAAAGATATCATCTGCAGTAACGATGCCTATGACATGATCATCATCATCTAAAACAGGTATTGCATTTCTGTCATAATCGACAACTGTTTGAATCGCTTTCTCTATCGTTTCATGATCATAGACAAACTGGAAATCATCTTTCATGATGTTTGTTAATGATGAATTGCTTCTTGCTTTTATCAAATCCTTGAGATCAACAATTCCAACAATGCGATTCTCGAGATCAACAACAAAAATGGTGTCTATATAATCTTGTTCCTTCGAATCACGGATCACATGATCTGTTGCAGCTTTAATCGATTGATCGATAGAAACTGTGATAAAATCAGTAGACATGATGGAAGCTGCCATATCTTCTTCATAGGTTAAAAGTAGAGATATGGTTTTTGCTTTAATTTTAGATAGATATGAAAAAATGACATCTCTTTCACTTGCTTCAATATCTTCAATAAACTCTTTTAGATCATCTGATTCCATGTTTCGAAACAGTGAACGTTTTTTTGTTTCATCGATACAATTGAGCAGATCAAGTTGATCATCTACATTCAGTTCAACAAACATATCTGTCAGTTTATCCAATCCAATAAGTGCTAGTATGCGCTTCTTATCTTCTTCACTACATGTTGGATATAATAGAGCAATATCATATGCGAAGATAGGTTTTAGAGCTTTTTTCAGTTGAGTATCGCTGTGTCTAAAATTGATTTTCTTTGTCATTTATACTACCCCCAACATCAATTTTGCTAAACCAAAGTAAATAAAAAGTGCAGACACATCGATAATGGTTGTGATGAAAGGTCCAGATGCTACTGCTGGATCCAGTTTGATAACATGGAGCGTCATTGGGATGATGAATGCAATGATTGGTGAAATGATGACCGTAAGCCAAAGTGAAAGACCCACCACAAGACCAATGAGAAGAGGATTTGATGCAAGTGATGGATTAATAAGTGCAAATATATTGGTCATAATAAATGCGATAAGTCCAATAACCAATCCGTTGATAACTCCTGTTAAAAGTTCCCTAAGTGCATTCTTAAAGAGACCTTTTTCATGGGTTGATAGCATCTGCAATGTTACCGCGAGTGTCTGCGTTGCAACATTACCTGCAGAATCCAAAATAAGTGGTTGAAAAACGATAAGAATCGCGACTGCAACAAGCACATGTTCAAATTGTCTTGTGACCAGCGCAATCGGTATAGATATTACAAGCAATACTAAAAGCCAGGGTAATCTATGTATAGCTGTTCTTAGAGGACTCATGTCTTCTTCGGTTTCGGGAAGAGCTGCTAACTTTTCAAAATCCTCTTGTGCTTCTTCTTGATAGATATCCAGCGCATCATCAAGTGTGATCATACCGATGAGTTCACGATGCTCATTGATGACTGGCATCTCATAGATAGCGTAATTTCTAATAGCTTGTATCGTTTTACTGATAGGATCTGTATCTATTGATACAGGATAATCTTCAATCAAAGCTTCAACATCGAGTGGTGTTTTAGCTTTCAGTAAATCTTTAAGTGATATCGCACCTAAGTAGATATTGTTCTCATCAGCTACAAAGATCGTGTTGATGGATTCAACCTCGTCAGCTTCTTGAATTACTTTTTTTGTTGCCTGTTTGACATCCATATGTGGACTGACAACAACATAAAGATTCGTCATCGCTGAACCAGTTTCATCATCTTCGTATTGAATGAGCTCCTTAACTTCGGAATCCTCTCCCAGTTTTTCGAGTAATTCTTCTTGTTCTTTGGGTTCCATCTCAAGAATAATGTCAGCAGCATCATCAGGTTCCATCATTTCAACAAGTTCAACCTGCTTGTGGATATCAAAATCAACAAGAACATCCGCTGCATCATCTACTTCAAGGTAGGAAACAAGTTCTGCAAGTTGTTCGTTGGACAAAAGGTGATAAACCTGTTCTTTTTCCTCTTCGGTCAAGTCGACGAAAAGATCAGCTAAATCATGAGCATGTATATCTTCTATAAATGCTTTAATGACTTTTTCATCATGGTTCTTTAGTAATTCTTTAAGCATCTTTTCCACTCCTTTCTTGTCTAGTATAACACGTCAAACCATCAAAAAAACACCAAATTTGGTGTTTATGAATTAACAATTTTACCGAAGAGCATGTGTGCTGTCTTGTAAGTAATGGTCTTTTTATGATTGTTGTTCTCTATCATCATCAGACCGTTAAACAAATCTTTTTCAATGATCTTATAGCAATCATGAAGATGCATGTTCTGTTCATTGAGATAGATCAGTAACTCCTTATGATCAAGCACCCTGAGAAGTTCAAACGTATCTCCAATTGACATATCGCTGAGTCTTAGATTAACACTGTCTTCTATATGACCCTCAGCATTTGGAATTGGATTTCCATGTTGGCAATACTTGGGTTCACCTAAATAATGATACAGTCTGTTGAGCACGTCTTCTGTTGTTGCGTGCTCTAACATCTCGGCATCTTCGTGGACCTCTTCCCATGAATAACCCAACTTCTGCGTTAAAAATACTTCCCAAATCCGGTGCGCTCTTACCATTCGAATCGCAACATCCAATCCTTTTTTAGTCAGTGAAATACCTTTATAAGGCTTAAAGGATACGAGATGCTTTTTCTCTAGTTTTTTGATCATCTCATTGACACTTTGATCGGTAAAACCAAATCGTTCAGCAATTTCATTTGCTTTGACGAGTGGTTGTTTCATTTCAATTGTCAATTCATAGATTGTTTTTATATAATCTTCTTCAGCCCTATTCAAGTTAATTTCACCTCCTTATCCTAATGCAACGTCTAATATCATCATAACGATAAATCCAATCATTACACCGAGTGTGGCATAGTGTGCACCTTTAGGTGTTTGTTTTTGTTGTGCTTCAGGGATTAACTCTTCAACAACAACATAGATCATAGCTCCTGCAGCAAATGCTAATGCGTAAGGTAGTATCACCGATACATAGGTAACTAGGAGTGCTCCAAGAATCGCTGATATTGGTTCAACGAGACCTGATGCTTGTCCCAAGAAGAATGCTTTCGTCCGAGAGACACCTTCCTGTCTTAAAGGAATGGAGACAGCGGCTCCTTCTGGGAAATTTTGTATACCAATACCAATCGCAAGACCTATCGCTGATAGCGTAGCTGCAACTAGATCACCTGTCACATACTGTATAGCACCAAACGCAACACCTACAGCTAAACCTTCAGGTATATTATGTAATGTGATCGAAAAAACTAACAAAATATTTCTTTTAAGTTTGGTTGGCAATCCTTCTTTATCGTGATTAAACCCAAAGTGTACGTGTGGTACAACCTTGTCAGCAATATAGAGAAAGATACCACCTAAAGCAAAACCAACTGCAACAACAATCCAAGAAATAACGCCTTGCTCATCCGCCATATCAATGGCTGGTGCAAGCAAACTCCAGAAACTTGCTGCTATCATAACACCTGATGCAAATCCTAACATTAAGTTGAATACATTTCGTTTAATGTTTTTAAATAGGAAGACGAGTGCAGCACCAAGAGCTGTCATTCCCCATGTAAATACTGTTCCAATCAATGCTTGTACCCAAATTTCTAAACCCATAAACCATGTCAGCATAGATTTTTTCTCCTTTTTAATTTAAGGCTAACCTTAATTTCATTTTAAGTATAGCATGTTGTTTTTTGATTGTCAACAAAAAAGTATAAAAAAACTTGGCAATTTTTTTGCCAAGGATTTTTATGTTGCGGGTTGGAGAACAGGAACTTCTTTTTCTTCATATTGAAGTTGATAAAGATTATAGTAAAGTCCACCTAGTTTGAGCAATTCTTGGTGATTTCCTTCTTCTTTAATTTCTCCTTTTTGCATCACGATGATTTTATCTGCATGCTGTATCGTTGATAAGCGATGTGCCACAATTAACATGGTAGAGATATTCATCATCTTTTCGAGTGATTCCTGTATGAGTTCTTCTGTTTCGCTATCGATATTAGCGGTTGCTTCATCCAAGATCATGAGACTAGGTTTATACACGATCGCACGCGCAAAACTGATCAATTGGCGTTGACCTGCAGAGAAGTTGTTCCCACGTTCTAATACGACATGATGATAACCATCTGGAAGTTTATCAATGAAGGTGTTAGCTCCTACATATTGAGACGCATGCATGACTTCTTCCTCGGTAATGCTTTCATCTCGAAGGGTAATGTTTTCCATAATGGTACCTGAGAATAAAAATACATCTTGCAACATTTGACCGATATGGCGTCTAAGCGATGCACGTGTGATATGCTTAATATCAATACCATCGATTAAAATTTGTCCCTTTTGAATTTCATAATTTCTAACTATCAGTCCCAAGATGGTCGTCTTACCCGATCCGGTTGCACCAACAAATGCGACCGTATCACCAGGATTGACCTTGAAGGAAACGCCTTTTAATACCCATTCATCTCTGATGTAGGAAAACCAGACATCCCTAAATTCTATCTGTCCAGAAAATGAGTTAAGTTCAATCGCATCTTTTTCATCTATGATATCCTGTTTGGTGTCCAAAACATCAAATACTTTTTCAGCGGATGCAAATGCGTTTTGTAGTGTATTAAACTGTTCTGCCAGCTGTTGGATAGGTTCAAAGAAATCACCTACATAAGCATAATATGAATAGAGAATACCCGCGGTGATGATGCCTGCTATAACTTCTTGATATCCAACATATAACACGAGTAACGATCCAACCATTGATAGCATGTACACAATGGGTCGATAAATACCAAAGACTAAAATTTCTTGAAGATAACTGTTTCTCAGCTTGAGACTATGGTCTTTGAATTCTTTACGCTTCTTATCTTCTTGATTAAAGATTTGAGTCACTTTCATACCCGATAAGTTTTCGGATAGAAACGCATTGACTTCAGAAACATTTTGTCTTACTTTTCTATAGGATGCTCTCGAATACTTTCTAAAGATGACGGTTGCTATAAAGACAAGCGGTACAACCATGACGACAAATAATGAGATCTTCCAATTGATTATAAAGATGACAATCAAAATAGCAAAGAGATATAAAACATTTTTGATCAAATTAACCAAAACATTGGTATACATTTCACTGATCGTGTTGGTATCATTAATCACACGTGTCACGAGTTTACCAACAGGTACTTCATTGATTTGTCCAATCGATAGGTGTTCAATGTGATTGAAGACCTCATCTCGTAGTGAAACAACCGTTTTTTGACCAACCTTCTGCAATAAAATACCTTGAAAATAACTCATAACGTTTGCAATGAGCAAAACAACGATAAAGAAGATCGAAAGATAAATCATAAACTGAATCTTCTCTGAACTGGTTAAAGCATCATTGGATACCGTATCAATCGTTAAACCGATCAAAAGTGGTGGTAAGAGCTGTATACCAAGAGAGATGATCATCATGATGATAATCCAAAAGAACTCTCTTTTATAAGGTTTAGCATAGCTCAGTAAGCGTTTGATAACTTCTTTGTCGCTTCGTTCACGTGTGTTATCCTTAAAGTCCTTCATGGACGACACCTCCTTGAACGAGATTTTCAAGCGTTTGACGCTTGACCATATCTTGATAGAGCGGTGAAGTCTTCATCAACTCTTTGTGAGATCCGATAGCTACTACACGACCCTGATCAAGTAATATAATTTTGTCCATACGTTTAACTGTCGAGATTCTATGTGCAATAAAGATGGTTGTTCTACCTGCGCGTATACGATGAAGATTCTTAATAATTGCTTCTTCTGTCTTTGTGTCAACAGCAGAAACGGAATCGTCTAGTATCAGTATTTCAGGATTTTTTGCAAGTGCACGTGCAATCGAGATACGTTGCTTTTGACCACCAGATACCGTGACTCCACGTTCGCCTAATATCGTGTTAAACTGATCTTTAAACTCCATAATATTGTCATAAACATCGGATAATTTAGCAGGTTCAATGACATCATCTTCTGTTGGATGATCGAGTGCAAATCCGATATTGTTCGTTATGGTATCCGAAAATAAAAAATTATCTTGAGGTACATAACCCATGGTTTGACGAACGGAATGTACCGTTAAATCCATGATATCTCGTCCATCTAAAAAGATCATACCCTTATCAAGATTATAGATTCTTAAGAACAAGTCAACTAAACTTGATTTACCGCTACCGGTTCTACCGAGTATACCGACCATTTCTCCAGCTTTAATGTCAAAGGAAACATCATTTAAAACAGGTGCATTTCCATCAGGATACTTAAATGTTAAGTTCTTAACAGATAGTGTGCCCTTCAGATTTGGGATATCGAGTGCATTTTCATCATCATTTACATCGATGGGATGGTCTAAGAATTTTTCAATTCTCATAGCAGATGCTTTGGCTTGACTTTGAATATTAATAAATTGTGAAAGTGCCATGGTTGGCCATATCAATGTAAAGAAGTATCCAAGATATTCTGTGAGCTGACCAGCTGTTAAACCAGCTTCTTCATGATTGATGACGAGAAGTGATCCTAAGACGATAATGACTAAAATAACGACATTGAGAGCCACTCCAATCGCAATATTGATAATAATGATATATTTCATGAAGTTGATGTTTTTATCATAGAGATCTAAGTTTTTAATTCGAAACAACATCGCTTCTTTGACTTCGCGTACAAATGCCTTGATGACGGTAATACCTGAAAAGTTTTCTTGTGTGAAATCAGATAACTTTTCAACGGATTCTTGTCTTGCTTTAAAGCGTTTGGTAATCGTTTTGCGAATAAAGACGAGCGCAATAGTCAAAAGTGTCATCGGTATCGCTGCATAGATGGTCAGCTTTAGATTGAGATTGGCCATTCGATAGAGCGCAAATCCTCCAAGCATCAAACCATCGATTAACATCAAGATACCCGGTCCAAATGACATGCGAATTGCTTCTAAATCGTTGATAAAGTAGGTCATTAATCCACCGACTTTTTCTTGGCTATAAAAGCTTTGAGACAACTTGCTTGCATGACCAAACATCACGTTTCTAAGTTCATATTCAATGCGTCTTGATGCTCCAAAAATCGTGTAACGCCACAAAAATCGACCAAGCGTGATAGACAGAGCTAATATGCCTATCCGATAGATCGATGATTTAATCATCTCAACATCGATGTTTTCTGATTTCAACATATCGATAATTGATCCCACAAGTTTGGGAATATCGAGCTGTAACCAGTCAACAAGGATTAATACCGCAATGCCCAATATAAAGTAGAGAGCATATTTCCAATAATACATACGAAAGTTTTTACTAAGTAGCATAATCATGTCCTCATCATAGCTTTAGCTATTCATAAACATAACCAAAGGACGCCTTAAGCATCCTTTGGACATAACACAAATGAATGTTTGTACAATTCTATTCTACAACAATACGAACAATATCTCCATCATTGGATTTCACATTGACGATTTCTCCAACAACACCCGTATTAATCATTTGTATCAACGAATCAATATCAATGTCTGCATCGGATAGATTCACATTAAATTTGCTCGTTTTTAATAATTTTGCAAATTCGATTGGAATTTGTATCTTGACGACATCACCATCGTTTGAATCAACAAAGATTTTCAACATGCGAAATGGCATTTTTTTATCGAAACTTGGTGGGAGAGGGAAACCTGGAATTTGTGGTTCTGTTGCTTCTAAAGCTGCTAAAAGCTTTTCAGCTTCATCTGCTTTGATAATACCTTTAGCAAGCATATCAAGAATCTTCATTCTTTCTTCTTTAAGTTGATCTTTTGACATCGTTATTCACCCTTTCTTTGATCCTTATTTTTTCTTAAGTATCTCAAGAGCTTCTTGGACACTTAATTGACCTTTTTCAATTTTTTCTAAAATGGATGTCTTAACATCTTTAACTTGAGGTTCTTCTTTTTCTTGTCTTTGAAAAACTTCGTCTTCTTCAGTGACCGAATAACCTAAACCAACGACCACTTCATCAAGCATCTTCTTAACCGTTGGATAACTGATATTGAGTTCTTTTTCGATGGCTTTAATGTTTCCACGATTTTTGATAAACACTTCAATAAAGTAAAGTTTTTCTGTTTCAAGGTAATTAAACTTTGATAATGTAAATGATCCTTCGATGCTTGTATGACAGTGATCACAATGTAATTTTTCAACACGCAATTCCTCTTTACATACAGGGCATGTGGTTAATACTGGGTTGACTTTCATATTCTTTTCCATAATATTCCTCCTATATGGTTTTAATTAAGATACGTTCATTGGTATGCGTATCTACATCTATTTTGACACCTTTGACTGATATCAGATGGATAAGCTCTCCGGTTGTTATTTGAAACTGATCACTAATAACCTTATCGGTTCTCTTCCGTATAACCCACTTGATAATAAAGATGGGTATCGGTAACAACAATAAAATCTTTAAGAAGATGTTGACAGCTCTTGAGTCAGGTACATGAATTTTTAATTTAACGAATGATGCACGTCTCGGTTTTCTCATTTTGATTTTAGGATAGAGTAATTGATAAGCCTTCTTTGTGGATATCTGTTTCTGATTGAGTTGAGTTAAAACTTCATCTTTTACCATTTTTGTCACGCCTTCATTAATTTTTTTAATTGTTACCTTAATTATATTGCATTTTTTTGATTTGTCAAGTTTTTTTAGCAAAAAAATTAAAAAAATTGATTTTGTGCTTAAAAATATCAAGTCAGACTTCAATTTTTGTGCGTTTTATCGTATAATAAGACTAACTAAAGAAAGAAGGTAAACCTATGAATCGACTCGTTGAACGTTTTTTACGCTATGTGAAAGTAGATACACAATCATCTCATGATACTCATGCCCATCCTTCAACTGAAAAACAAAAGAATTTATCAAACATGCTTGCTGCTGAACTTAAAGCTATTGGATTGGATGCCTTTGTAGATGCGTATGGCTATACCTATGCAAAAATTGAGAAAAATGTTGAACACGCTAAAAGTGTGGGTCTCATCGCACACGTGGATACTTCTCCAGATGCACCAGGTACGCCTGTTCATCCACGAATCATTAAAAAATATGATGGTTCTTCGATTAAGCTCAATGAAAAACTATCCATGGCTCCTGATCAATATCCCAGCTTAAAAAGAGTCATCGGCGATGATATCATCGTAACCGATGGAAATACGCTCTTAGGAGCTGATGATAAGTGTGGTGTGGCTGAAATCATGGAAGTTTGTGAATACTTTGTAGCTCATCCTGAAGTTAAGCACGGTGACATCTATATTTGTTTTACACCAGATGAAGAGATTGGTGAAGGAGCAGATCATTTCAACTATGATTGGTTTAAAGCTGATTTTGCCTATACGGCAGATGGTGATGAAGTAGGTGGTATTGAGTTTGAAAATTTCAATGCTGCTTCTGCTGATGTCTATTTTGTTGGGAAATCGATACATCCAGGTTCAGCTAAAAATAAGATGATCAATGCACTTCATTTAGCAATGGAATTTCATAACATGCTTCCAGTATTTTTGAATCCAGCCTATACTGAAGGTTATGAAGGATTCAATCATTTAACCAATCTAAAAGGTGAAGTTGAGCACGCACACGCACATTACATTATAAGAAATCACGATATGTCTAAGTTCAATGAACAAAAAGAAACCTTTAAAATGGTTCAAAGCTATCTCAATCGAACCTATGGTTATCAAGCCGTTGAATTAACACTTAAAGATTCCTACTATAATATGTATGAGATCATCAAAGATCATATGTATATCATTGATTTAGCTAAAAAGGCATGTGAAAATGTTGGAGTAACACCTTTCTATAAAGCCATTCGTGGTGGTACTGATGGTGCAAGATTGACTTATGAAGGACTCCTTTGTCCGAATATCGGTACGGGTGGTTATCAATTTCATGGACGAATGGAATTTGCATCGATCAATCAGATGGAAAAAGCGGTTCAAATATTGACTGAAATCGTCAAACTAGCTGCAACACTTTAAATAAAAAGAGCACAATGAAGTGCTCTTTTTTTATGGATTGTTAGCTGCATCTTTAATTTCTAATTGAAACTGATAAGCTATCAGTAGACAGAAAACCATCCAAGGAATGAGTGATAAAAGGCTCATGATTAGACCAAAACTACCAAATGATGATGGAATCGACATGAAAATAGCTGATAGAAAGCCCATTATATATACTATTTTGGGTATCTTCTTAACAAAGATGAGTGCCGCACTATACACATAGAGTGCGATTGCATTGAGAATGTAATAACTCACAAATGCTGTTCCCTTGTATTGAGCTAGCAGGAGTGTGCCAGCAGTTATCAGTCGTTCTTGTTCAAACAGATTTGCTGTCTCATAGCTTTGACTTAAAAAATAAAATTCAAATGCCGTATTGGATGCATAATATGCTGCAATACCTATTGCACCTATAACAAGTGCTAAGACTGACATCAATGGTTTATGTTGATAGAGATAAAGAGTTAAGCCAAAATAGATCATGATGAGCAGTGTGTTATTGATAAGATACAAGAGATCTAAACCAAGAAGTCCACGAAGAGGTGAACTGACGAAAAGTTCATAAACTCCTTCAACGGTTGATGGTGGTGGTGAAATAAAGTAAATTAAAACTTGTAGTATCATGATGCCCAACATCACATAAATCAGTATGCGTGATACCAAATAAACATGTGCTCTTTTGATCTTAGTTGTTTGCATAGTGACTCCTTATACTATTTGATGATTTCTTCTCTTGCTGATTATTTCACCTATCAAGTAACACAGATATCCAAACAGAAGAAAGAGTGCAACGAGGATGATGATATGATAGGGTGGACTGACTTGATTGAGTATTGGAAAGAGAGGATCAGGATATCTTGTCCAAAAAAAATTACTAGATGATCCAGGTAGATGATTGAATTTATAGACATTAATCATATGAATAATGAAAGTGGATACGATGATACTTGTTGCTGCGATTAGGTATCTACTTCTTTTAACATGCCATACGCCTTTAAACATGGCATAACACAACACAAAGATAATCAGTGTGTGAGACACATAACTTTGTAGTGGTATCAATGAGTATTCATTCCACCATGGTAAAATACCAAATGGGATAATCATTGCTAAAGGAGCGCCGAGTATCCCTTGAATATATGCAGCATCATAAAGCCATTTCTTGTTAAAAATTCCTGCAGGTATGATGATATAGATTCCCACAGAACACATATGAAAAGAAAGAGAATTAAACAATGTCTGATGATGTGCTGTGTAAAAATTGAGTACTCTTAGAATCTCTAATGCAAGTAAAAGAATGGCTAAGATACGTAACCATAACTTGATTTTGTTTCTAAACATCTTGTTACCGATAACCCAACAAAGCACAAAAAGAACAATCATCATAACGAGCATGATGATATGATACCAACCAAACAAATAATGTCTGGTTGGATCATATTCAAAACCTTGATTGTTCCAAAAGTAATCGATAAAGTCTTTCAAAATGCATCACTAACCTTACTAAGATAAGGGATTTAACTGAATAATGATGGATGAGAATCCGTTGGGGAATACGGGAACAACAGAAAGTATTTCTAAGTATTCTGGGAATGTTGGAGTATATCCATTATAGTTGATTGCTTGCATAGGTGTCGACCCTGGAACCGCACTCATATAACCCGCTACTTGAAGTGCTTCATTCCATGCTAATCCATAGAATGCTCCAAGTGATGCAACATTATTTGCATCAGCATCGGTTGCGACCTGTTCCCTAATATTCGTGTAATATGTAACAAAATCTGCTACGTTAGATACAGCTCCTAATGGGAATACAAACCGTTGATTAACCGTATCAACTCTTGGATCTGTTGGACTCGATAAATAATTAAATGGACGTTCAACTTGTACTCCATTGATATTGAGTTTTACTTCAGAACCACTATCTAAGATGGTATTTGTCGGTGGATTACTATAGTTTTCTGCTCCACTCGATGATTCGGTTAATAAAATAAAGTTTAGCATTTCGATTTCTAGTCCGTTTACTGGATTAGTAACCGTTTGAATAATGGATCTTCCGGTGCCTTGAATACCTGTTTCAATACCACTCTTAAGTGTTAGTGCTACTTGAGACATACCATATGCTTTAAACCAAGCTTCTTCACCCGATATCCAGTTTTCAATCGTCGTTGTTGAATCAAGATAGAGGTATGGATTATTGTGTGGGTAACTTGTTGGAGTACTTGTGGTACCAAACTTTCTGTAGTCAACCATATGGATGGATGAACCACCGGATTGTCCAATATAGCTATTGGTTACGATCATACCATTTCCACCATGTGTGTAAAGTGAGTTTGCCCAGCTGTTATATACTTTGACATGATCATAGTATGCATAGGTGGGTTCATTTAATGTATTCAACCCATAGCTATTATGAGTTACTGCAATCACTGTGTTCATAATCACCATATTATTGAAATCAGTCCGTCCATGTTCAACAAAGAATCCAATATAACCACCGGAGTTTTTACTCATGAGTCGTTCTTGTAATTCGATTTGTTCAACCGTTCCATCAAAGTCTACATAAGGTGTTGACGTGTTGCCTTTGAGAATGAGGTTATTGACATTCAGCTGATTATTGTTTGTGGGGGGTTCATTGACTGCTGGTACTAGATTTGCATCTCTAACGCTGTAGCTAAAAATAGCTATCTGTACATTAATAACTTCAAATGATTGTGCAAACCCAACAAGACCACTTCCACTGTTTTTGTTACTGTAAGGCAGATTACTACCATCGATTGTCATGTAGTTACCTTCAATAGTAATGCTGTCGTTATCAATAGATTCACTGAATCTGCTATAGACGTTACCTGTGACAGGATTGCTTACTGTTGGACGTTTATTAATAGGTGATCCATCAGCATTTTTTTGATTAGCAGCTAGTTCAGCTTGAATATTGGCATGAATATTGATGGTTTCAACATTGAAATCACCAAATAATGTCTTCAGTTCATGATTGCTATAGTCATTATGTCCATCATTGACAATAAAGGTATATTCCAGTGTATTAACCGTCATTTGAGTCGCTTGATATTTAGGTTTTGCAGTTAACTTGAACTGTTTACCA
>JAVEVJ010000051.1:0-7902 GCA_034005105.1 Acholeplasmataceae bacterium
ACAAGATTTGCAGGTAACGCGATTCGTGTAGATTCTTTTGGTGTTGAGTGGTATTCACCATATCGTGAACGTGATTTAAATGAATTTAAGACAGCGGATATTGGAGATCTTGATCTACCAATCGGAGCTGTTGATGATGCTCTAGATATTATCTACAAGACAACAAAACAGATTCTAAAAGATGGAAAAACACCGATGATGGTAGGTGGTGAACATTTAGTCAGCTATCCTGTCATTAAAGCAGTGTTTGAAAAATATCCTAACCTTCATATCATTCATTTGGATGCACATACCGATTTAAGAACAGAGTTTTTTGGTAGAAAGTTGTCCCACGCAACATTTATGCGACATGTCCACGGTTTTGTAGGTGATGGTAAGATTTATCAATTTGGTATTCGTAGCGGTGAAAAACCAGAATTTGATTGGGCTAAAGAAGGACATGTTCACATGCGTAAATTTGATTTTGATGGACTCGATCAAGTTGTTGAGAAACTAAAGAATGTACCAGTTTACATTACCATTGACTTAGATGTCTTAGATCCTGCAGTCTTTCCAGGCACTGGAACACCTGAACCAGGTGGAATGCAATATAAGGATTTGTTGTGGGCATTTGATCAATTTGAAAAACTTAATCAGTTAGTAGCTGCTGACTTTGTTGAACTTGCACCAATGTTAGATCCATCAGGGGCATCCACAGCGGTTGCTGCAAAGACACTTAGAGAAATGGTTTTGATCCTACAAAAGAATTTAGAGAAACGATCATAAACATAAGGAATTCCAGTCGGGAATTCCTTTTTTTTATACTCTACCAAGCATCACTCAAATATGTGAACTTATGTGTCTATTTATGAGCCTAACAAAGCGAAATAATAATCATATTACATTTTATATAATTAGTAAACATTTGGCTATAAGCAAAGCTTTTGAATATATTCTAGGCATCAAGTATAATGGTAGTGCAAATGAAGGAGGAATGAATCATGTTATTTAAAAACTATGATCCACTTAAAAAGAAGCAACTCCAAATTTTGGATGCTAAGGGTAAGGTTGTTCAACCAGATTTAGAACCAAAATTGGACAAAAAAACACTTCTAAAAATGTATAAAACAATGGCGTTAGGCCGTGTCGCAGACATTAAAGCACTACAGTATCAGCGTCAAGGTCGTATGCTGACTTATCCACCTAATAAGGGGCAGGAAGCTGCTCAGGTTGGTGCTGTTGCTGCACTCGAACCGAAAGACTGGTTATCACCTGCATTTAGAGAACTCAATGCGATGCTTTATCGTGGTGTCAATCTTGAACAAATCTATCTCTACTGGTATGGAAATGAATGGGGTAATCATTTTGATGAAGATGTTAGAGTACTTCCAGTCAATGTCATCATCGGTTCACAAATAAACCATGGTGCAGGACTCGCTTATGCATCGAAAGTACTGAAAAAAAATGAAGTCACCATAGCTACCATCGGTGATGGTGGTACATCACATGGTGAGTTTTATGAAGGACTAAACTTCGCTGCATCCTATGATGCACCACTTGTTGTTGTTATTCAAAATAATCAATGGGCGATTTCAACACCACGCTCGAAAGCAACCAAAGCAGAAACATTAGCTCAAAAGGCTTATGCATTTGGTATTCCAGGCATTCAGGTTGATGGAAATGATGTACTTGCTATGTATGTTGCTACCAAAGCAGCTGTTGATCATGCACGTTCAGGTAAAGGTCCAGTTCTCATTGAAGCTGTTACCTACCGTTTAGGTGCACATACAACATCAGATGATCCAACGATTTATCGTAAAGATGAAGAAGTAAAAGAATGGGAAGCAAAGGATCCACTCATTCGCTTTAAAGCATACCTCATTGAAAAGGGTTATTGGAGTGAAGAAGAGGATAAAAAGCTTGAAGAAGAAAATAATACATTTGTTGGTGAAACTTTCAAAAAAGTTGAACAAACAGGTGATGAAGATTTAATCGACATTTTCCAATACACCTACAAGGAAATGACACCTCAGTTAACGGAACAGTATGAATATATGAAGAAGTTCCTGTCAGAAAAGGAGGGTAAATAAAGATGGCTGTACTCACACTATTAGAAGCAATTAATCAAGCACTCGATCAAAAGATGGCAGATGACTCTCGCGTCGTTGTTTACGGTGAAGATACCGGATTTGAAGGCGGCGTATTTAGAGTAACTGCAGGTCTACAGAAAAAATATGGTGTTGACCGCGTCTTTGATACTCCTATTGCAGAAGCTGCAATCACAGGTAGTGCCATCGGTATGGCAATTAACGGTCTATTGCCCGTTGCTGAAATCCAGTTTGATGGCTTTATTTTCCCAGGATATACCGAAATGGTGACCCATATGGCACGCTATAGAAATCGCACACGTGGACGTCATGGTCTACCTATAGTTGTCAGATTTCCAGTCGGTGGTGGTATTCGTGCACTCGAACATCACTCTGAATCCGTTGAAACATTACTTGGACACATTCCAGGTCTTAAAGTCGTGATTCCATCGACACCTTATGATGCCAAAGGCCTTTTAATCTCAGCGATTGAAGATCCAGATCCCGTGATCTACATGGAACCTAAGCGTATCTATCGTTCAGGTAAACAAGAAGTACCTGAAGAAATGTATCGCATACCCATCGGTAAAGCAAAAGTTGTTAAGGAAGGCAGTGACGTCACTGTTGTTGCGTGGGGAGCTATCGTCCGTGAGGTTGAAAAGGCAATGAAACTCCTTGAAAATGATGATATTGATGTTGAACTCATTGATCTTAGAACCATCAATCCGATTGATGAAGAAACAATCATTCAATCCGTTAAGAAAACGGGACGCTTTGTTGTTGTTCAAGAAGCTGTTAAAACATATGGGCCTGGTTCAGAATTGATCTCCTTGGTCAATGAAAAAGCATTCCTACACTTAGAAGCAGCTCCTGCACGAGTAACAGGTTTTGATATTACCGTACCGCTAGCTAAGGGTGAAAACTATCATTTCGTTCAGCCAGAAAGAATTGCTTACGAAATTAAAAAAGTAGCGAAATTCTAAGGAGGGAACTATTATGTATGAATTTAAATTTGCCGATATCGGTGAAGGTATTCACGAAGGCAAAATACTCAAATGGAATTATAAAGTAGGTGACAAGGTTAAAGAGGGTGAAACATTGGTCATAGTCGAAACCGACAAGGTCAATGCTGAACTTCCATCCCCTGTTGATGGTACGATTTATAAGTTAGGTGCCAAAGAAGGAGATACTATACATGTCGGTGAAGTGATTGTAACCATCGACGATGGATCGGGTGCACCTAAAAAAGATGACGTCAAAGAAGAACCTAAAAAAGAAGCTGTTTCCGAAAGTAAAGCAGCTCCTGGTGTTATTGGTGAGATTGAAGTATCTGAAGAAGTTATGGCATCATCTGCAGAACATACATCTGCAAAAACTGAAACAACAAACCAAAAAGCTCTTGCAACACCCGTTGCCAGAAAGATGGCAAAAGATCTTGGATTAGATATCAACTTAATTTCAGGTAGTGGTGAATTTGGTCGTGTCCTAAAAGAAGATATTCAAAAAGCATATGAAACTAAAAATCAACCATCATCTGTTCAACAAGTAACGATACCCAAAGTACAGATTAGCACACAAGGTGATGTTGAGATTGTTGAGATTACGAAACTTAGAAAAGCAATCGTTAAGAGTATGACGCTTTCTAAGCAGGTTATTCCTCATACCGTTTTAATGGATGAAATCATTGTCGATAAACTTGTGGATTTGAGAAACAAAGTCAAGGAACAAGCTGCTGCACAAAACATAAAGTTAACCTATATGGCATTTATTATGAAAGCTTTAGTTCTTGCACTCAAGAAATTTCCTAACTTCAATGCTTCGTTCGATCATGAAAACGATCGGTTAATCTTAAAGAAATTCTATAATATTGGTATGGCAGTTGATACGAAAGATGGCCTCATTGTGCCAAATATCAAAGATGCAGACAAAAAAAGTATTTTAGAATTAGCAAAAGAACTCAGAGAAGTCGCTGATCAAACCATTGCACGCACCGTTCAACTTGCACAATTGCAAAACGCAACCTTTTCAATCACGAATTTTGGAGCTGCTGACGTAGCTTATGGTACACCCATCATCCCTCATCCTGAAGTTGGTATTCTTGGAGTGGGTAAGATTTCGCAAAAACCAGTTGTTGTTGATAATGAGATAAAAGTTGCATACGTCTTACCACTATCACTTGCAGTTGACCATAGAGTCATCGATGGTGCTGAAGCGGGAAGATTTTTAAATCACATCAAGTCTTTATTAAATGACCCAATGATGTTACTATTAAGTTGAGGTGATTTCTTTGAAGACATTTGATATTGTAGTTCTTGGTGGAGGACCTGGTGGATATGTTGCAGCCATCAAGGCAGCACAACTGGGTGCCAAGGTTGCTCTGATTGAAAAAGAAGTCGTTGGGGGTATCTGTTTAAATCACGGATGCATTCCCACAAAAGCATTGCTTAAAAATGCAAAAGTATATAAAACGATTCAACATGCTGTTGATTACGGTGTTGTTTTAAATGGTGAATTTACCTTTGATTGGTCACTGATGCTAAAGCGTAAAGATGCCGTTGTAAAAAGACTAACAATGGGTGTTTCCGGATTACTTAAAAAAAATGGTGTTGAAGTCATTCAAGGTTTGGGCAAAGTTTTATCATCAACTAAGATTGAAGTTAATTCTGAAACGATTGAGACCAAGCACTTGATTCTAGCAACCGGAGCATCACCCGTTATACCTCCAATTCCTGGTTTAAAAGAAGCGTATGAAAAAGAGATAGCTGTTACATCAAGAGAACTCCTACAGATTAAAGAAGCACCTAAAAAACTGATCATCATCGGTGGTGGTGTTATCGGTGTTGAATTTGCTACCATTTTCTCATCGCTTGGTTCAGAAGTAACCATCATTGAAAAACTTGACGGTATCTTACCTACAGTCGATGATGATATAAGAAATCAATACCAAAAGATCTTAAAGCGTGAAGGTATCCAGATCTTTGTCAATGCAGAAGTTAAAGCCGTTAAAGATACTGAAGTCACTTACTCCCTTGATGGAAAAGATGTTTCAATTAAAGGTGATACCATTTTAGTATCCGTTGGTATGCGACCCAATTCACAAGGACTCGAAAGTCTAAACCTTAAGATGGATCGTGCAGCCATTCAAACTGATGAACATCTAGAGACAAGTACAAAAGGTGTATTTGCTATTGGCGATGTCAATGGTAAATACATGTTAGCACATGTCGCATCTGCAGAAGGTATTGTTGCAGCGGAATATATCATGGGTAAAAAAGATGCTAAAATGCGTTATGATCGCGTACCCAATGCGGTCTATGGTTCGCCTGAAATCGCATCGATCGGTTTAACTGAAAAAGAAGTTAAAGAAAAGGGAATACCCTATAAAGTATCAACGTTTCCACTCGTTGCTATTGGTAAAGCACTCGCTGATAATGAAAAAGATGGTTTTATTAAACTGATTGTTTCTGAAAAGTATAAGGAAGTTTTAGGTGGTCATATCTTAGCGTATGGAGCTTCAGATCTCATTGCTGAGCTCGGTGTTACCATGAATTTAGAAGGAACAGCCTATGAAATTGCACACACCATTCATCCACATCCAACGTTATCAGAGATGATTATGGAAGCTGCGCACGGAGCGATTGACAAACCTATTCACATGTAATATAAGGGATCACTTAACGTGATCCTTTTTTGTATCACTCATGGTTTAGATGATAATGAAAGCGTTGACATTTTTGTTTTATCTATGATATAATGTAAATGTATAAACGGCGTCTATTATGATAGACGATGGAGAATTATGAAAAACTATATCATACTATTGATGATGATGCTAGCTGTCTTTTTAGTGGCTTGTGATCAAATTCCTACGCAAATAATCGAAACTGAACCAACATTGCCAAATGAGACACCATTCGTGGATTATACCAAGTTTTATAACTCATTTGGCTTTTCTTCGCTTATAGTAACAGATCGAACTTCGTTACTTAGCGAGGTTGAAGATGTATATGATGAGGTTCAATTCCTAGATGCATTACTTGATAGTACGATTAAAGTCATTCGAATTCATGAAGATTTGTCGATGGGTATCCATGAGGTTACTTTAAAACTTGAAGCGCTTGGTAAGTCACTTGTAACGTATAAAGATGTATATCGTGAGCATAATAGACAGCCTTTGATGCACCCAACACTTATAGCATCGGGTATCGGTCATATTCGTATCGTTCAAAGAAATGATCTCATGATTTACTCAGAAACAGGCATTAAGATCAAACATGCAAGCTTTCTGATTGATGGATCATCGAATATTATTTTTCGCAATCTTCATTTGAGTGAATTATGGGAATGGGATGAATGGTCTAATGGACAGTATGACCGTAATGACTGGGATTATTTTACCGTTCAAGAGTCAAAGGGTATCTGGTTTGATCATCTCACCTTTGATCAAGCATATGATGGCATCATTGATGTTAAAGAGTTAAGCGAGCATTTAACATTATCTTGGTCGAAACTTAAGTTTGTTCAATCTGATTTTATTGATGAACAAATGGATTATCTTGAGGAAAACATCCATGATTTTACATATTATAGAAGTTTAAGAGACCAAGGTATTTCTGTTGATGATATAAAACAGTATGCCAGTTTTCAAAAGAAGGGATTCAATTTAGGAAATACAACGGATGGAGAAGGATTTGAACCCATCACGATGACCTTTCATCATCTTGATCTTAAAAACTTGATGGACCGCATGCCACGTCTTAGAAAAGGTGACGTTCATCTCTATCACGTGATTCTAGATAACGAGATGATCTATGATCTTCAAATGAAACTAAATGATCAAGATATATCCTTTGTTAACCAAGGCATTGTGACAACAGAGCAAGGAAATGTCTTAATGGAACATTCCATCTTTAGATACGTATCGATGCCGATTAAAAATCATCAAGATAGTAACCCTGATGTTAAATATACGGGATCTTATCAAGTCATCAACAGTGAACAGATTCATTCTCAGCAAACCTACTTTGGATCTTCAGATGACAAAAACACAAAGTGGATCCACAGCGGAGCAAGCGAACCCATACCTTTTCACTTTAGAAATTATGAAGAATTGCCCTACCAGTACACATTAGAAGATGTTTTCTTTCTAACACAAACATTTTCCTCCTATCCTACAGGAGCACAGCATTTATCAACATTTGATTGGCTAAAAATTGATGAATCATTACATGTTAAAGGAGAATAACGATGAAAAAGGCATTTGGATTATTCATATTAATGACACTATCGCTTATCATGGTAAGGTGTGTTAAAAGAGTTAACAGGTTGGACATTAAATGGAGAACCTTTTAGCTTTGCAACACCAATCACTGAAGCTATCGAATTAGTTGCCGTTTGGGAAACTGTTGAATTCACGGTTACCTTTGATGGAGATAATCCTGTTTTAGTACCTTATGGTGAACTTGTCTCAGATCCGGTTGATGTTCCTACCCATTATTTTAGTGAAGTGACATTTAAAGAATGGCAGCTATCGGGAACAGCATACGATTTTAATCAACCTGTCATTAGTGATTTGTACTTGGTTTCAGCATATAATGAACCTGTAAGCATCAGCATTGATACAGTTGAAGAGTTTTATCATATGGCAACGGTTGAATCAACATATAATTATGTGTTATCAACCAATTTAGATTTTACAGGATATGTATGGAATTACGTGAATACATCATTTAAGGGTAACTTGGATGGTCAAGGTTATACTGTCTCAAATATTCAGATGCTTGGTTTAACAGGTTATGCTGGTATTTTCCCAAGAGCTAATGGTGCGACCATTAGA
>JAVEVJ010000052.1:0-7730 GCA_034005105.1 Acholeplasmataceae bacterium
TTAATCAAGCTTGAAATGGAAGGCTCAATTGGTTAATTAAATAGGTAACTTAATGAAAGATATTTGCAAAACATGGCAAATATCTTTTCTATTTTTTATAAATAGAGTAGAATAACAATAAGGTGATAATATGAAAAAAAGTTTACTATCTTTGTTATTAATCCTATTACTGACACTGTCTTCATGCACATTAATTCAGAGTTATGATGAGATTTACAAGAATTTTAATGATCATCTTGAAGATAACCAAGAAATATATCAAGAGAAGATTAATTTTATCAATACAATATCAAGTGATTTAATCAAAGGTGTAGTAAAGGTAAAAAAAACATCTGGTGATCATATGATTATTGCATTGGGATCTGGATTAATTTTCGATGAAGATCCTATTTATTATTATGTATTGACAAATAATCATGTGGTATATGATGTAAATATTCCCGAAGCTACCTACACAGTATATGATTATCAAAACAATGTATACACAGCAAAGTATATGACTGGAAGCAATGACTACGATTTAGCAGTTTTACGTATTAGAAAGAGGGTCAATCTAGAACTCAATATCTTTGTGTTTGCACAAGAACGTATGGAGTTGAATAATCATTTAACCACGATGGGGTATCCAGAAAGTCAATTAAATGCGATAAATATGGGATTATTGTTAGATTATGGTCCCATCACAATCGATGTTCCTGTTACAGTAATCAACGTCAAATTCGATGTTATGATTGCAGATCTTCCTGTTAAAACAGGATCTAGCGGTAGTGCTGCTATTGATGATAATCTTGAACTTGTGGGTATTATTTTTGCTGGGAATTTTACAGGAGGTAGTAATATAGCAGACTATGCATTTCTTTTACCTATCGATAAAGTCAAAGAATTCCTAACCCTAAATGAGTATGATTATTTGGAGGCTGAAATATGAAAAAACTGACGTGTACAATTTTATTAATTATTCTTATATTCAGTCTATCTGCATGTGCTAAACAAGATGATCCCAAATACTTATTAGCCCATCAGTATGACGAGTTCATTGATTTTGATGTTTCGGATAGTGCAGTGTTTGATAAATTCATTAATGATGTGTCTAACTATACAATTCCAGGAGTTGTAGTTGTAAAAGTCACAGTACGTACTTCATTTAATATTTTGGTTGAAGAGAGAGAAGTGACTGGCTTTATTTATGCTATCTATGACAATTCACTCCGTGTGGTAACATCACTAGAATCTGTTTCTGTAAACAACGAAGGATATAAAGTAGAAGTTAGTATCGTGGATTTTGCTAATCGAATCTATTCTGCCCTTATATTATCTGAATCTGAAGAATATGGTATAGCCGTAATTAAGTTTGATGCTAACGCAACAGTGACCAAACTTCGAAAAATTGACCTTGCGAAGTATACTCCTATGAATAACGAACCTATTTTGATGTTATCAAACTATCAAAAATCAAGGAATTCACTTATCATGGGAACAATCATTAATAAAGACGATGAACTCAAGACCTATGAAACAACGTTACCTGTAGATCAGTATATCATTGGAGGTACACTGATTAATATGAGACGTCAAATTGTAGGATTGGTAATCTCTGTTGATGATCAAGATGTAGAAATAATGGGAATTGAAAGAATTAGAGAATACTTTAATATGTAATTAGTAAAGAAAGCGAGGATTCACATGTATCGTTATCTCATCATAGAATGCAAAATGAATAAGCGATTAGATGATGAAATCATCGCTCTTTTTGGTGAAATCATTGCGTTTAATCATGTTGTCAAAACAGATCATCAAGCTATTTTGTATTATGAACATGAGGTCGATGTGTCATTTGAGGATGTCATATTAAATGTGATGAGCGATACTTTAATTGATTTGAGATTATATGTTTCATATCGCTTTCAGCAACTAGATGAACGTGAACACCATATTAAAGAAGTACAAGCGTTACTTCAAACGATTGACTTTTCTAAATATTATTATTTAGATGATAAAACACTCGTTAGACACTATATACATACATTAACACCAGATATGAAAAAACTGTTTCTAGGCAAATTTTATACCGATACAATTATGCGAGAAACCATGAATACCTATTTATCTTCTAACCTCAACATGACTTTGGCATCTAAAAAACTCTATCTCCATCGAAATACTCTGTTACAGCGTTTGGATAAGTTTTATATGATGACTGGATTTGATCCGCGAATCTTCCAAGATGCTATACTCATCTATCATCTCTATCAATAAAAATGTGTGCAACGTGCACATTTTTTTTATGTTCCAAAATTGCTATAATGAGACTATAATCCAAAAAAAGGGAGAAATCATATGGCAACATTAAAATTGAAGGATATCAATAAAGTTTATCCAAATGGTGTTCAAGCAGTTTTTGACTTTAACCTAGATATCAGAGACAAAGAATTTATCGTTTTTGTCGGCCCATCAGGTTGTGGTAAATCAACAACGCTTCGCATGATTGCAGGTCTTGAAGAAATTACATCTGGGGAACTCTATATCGATGACGAACTCGTGAACGATAAAGCACCTAAAGATCGTAATATCGCGATGGTGTTTCAATCCTATGCGCTTTATCCTCATATGACAGTTTATGATAATATGGCTTTCGGTCTGAAACTCAGAAAAATGCCAAAAGATGTGATCAATGAAAAGGTCAATGAAGCAGCAGAAATTTTAGGTCTAACACCCTACTTAAAGCGTAAGCCAAAAGCTTTATCAGGTGGACAAAGACAACGTGTTGCACTTGGACGTGCAATCGTTCGTAATGCAAAGGTATTCTTAATGGATGAACCACTATCTAACTTGGATGCGAAGTTACGTGTTCAAATGAGAGGTGAACTCATCAAACTTCATAACAAAATTGAAACAACAACGATTTATGTTACCCATGACCAAATTGAAGCGATGACCATGGCAAGCCGTATCGTCGTTATGAAAGATGGATACATCATGCAAGTTGGTGCACCTAAAGAAATCTATGATAATCCTAACAACATGTTCGTTGCAGGATTCATCGGAACACCACCTATGAACTTTATTGCTGGTAAGGTAGATAAGGATCAGTGGTTTGTTGCAGGTGATCACAAGATTAAAGTTCCTAATGATAAATTCGAAATCATCAAGGAAAATGGTATGATTGGAAAAGAAATCGTCTTAGGTATTCGTCCAGAAGATATTCATGATGAACAAGTTGTTATGGACACATATCCAGAATCAGTCATCGATGTTATCGTTGACGTTGCTGAACTGTTAGGTTCAGAAACAAACCTCTATACAACAGTCAATGGACATAATGTCTGTGCTTCAATTAACGCTCGCGCAGGTGTACGTATTGGTGATAAGTTGAGACTCGCTCTCGATATGAACAAATGTCACTTCTTTAATCCAGAAGATGAACAACGCTTAGTCTTTGATGAAAATGATCGCATCAATAAAAAAGCTCCTAAAAAAGCAAAAGCAGTTGAAGTAGAAGAAAAAGCTGAATAAAAAAGAAAAGCCTTCGGGCTTTTTTATTTTCAACATATGATTGAATATATCACTAACACATCAGTAGGTACAAAAATATATAAAACAAACTCAGTTGAAGAGGTGAGATACTCTATACTTCATACACTCGATAACCTATGTATGAAGCATCTTTTTACGTTTGATGGATATCGTAAAGCAGTTCATAAAACGCTTAACATAAAAAGACTTATACCGATCTATTTAGATGAATACACTCAGTTCATTCCCGTAAAAAGATTTAGAGATTATGAACATCTCTTGATTAACCATATGGCGGTATCGAATATCGTTGAGCATGATGAAGGTTTATGCATTCAATTTTTGAGTGGTCGTAAGCTCTATATAAAGATGTCTTTATATAGTTGGAAGAAACAAATTGAAAAACTCACGTTGATTAGAAATACTAAAGTAAAACACTTTCATTGACTTAAATATAGTAAATGTTTATAAATAGTGTTATAATGATAACGGCTAAAATCGAAGACTCAAACACACTTTTAGGAGGAATAAGTATGGCAAAAAAAACGATTAGAGACGTTGATGTCAAAGGCAAAAAAGTACTGATTCGTGTCGATTTCAACGTTCCGATGAAGCAAGGCGAAATCACGGATGAAAACCGTATTGTTGAAGCTTTGCCAACCATTCAATATGTCATTAAAAATCATGGTCGTGCAATCGTGTTCTCACATTTAGGTAGAATTAAAGAGGAAGCAGATAAAGCTAAAAACTCGTTAGCCCCTGTTGCAAAACGCCTTTCTGAACTTCTTGGACAAACGGTTAAGTTTATACCTGTCACACGCGGTATTGAACTTGAAGTTGCTGTTGCAGGTTTAAAAAATGGTGAAGTTCTCATGTTTGAAAACACACGTTTTGAAGATTTGGATGGCAATAAAGAATCGAAGAATCATCCAGAACTAGGAAAATACTGGGCATCACTTGGAGATCTTTTTGTCAATGATGCATTTGGTACAGCACACCGTGCAGCAGCATCCAATGTGGGTATTGCATCACATATTAAAACAACAGTCGCTGGATTCTTATTAGAAAAAGAAATCAATTTTATTGGTGGCACACTCGAAAATCCCCAAAGACCTTTCGTCGCGATTTTAGGAGGAGCAAAAGTTTCTGATAAAATTGAAGTGATTAAAAATTTGCTTAAGGTAGCCGATAAAGTATTGATCGGTGGTGGTATGGCATTCACATTCTTTAAAGCAATGGGTTTAGAAGTTGGAAAGAGTTTACTTGAAGAAGATAAAATTGATTTAGCAAAAGAACTCTTAGAACTTGCTCAGGGTAAAATTGAACTTGGTGATGATATTTTTACCGGAAAAGCATTTGATGCTTCAACTGAAAAGAATACACGTAAAATCGATCAAATTCCATCAGATGAAATGGGTCTTGATATTGGACCCATCACCATCAACATATTTAAATCCTATATTTTAAACGCAAAAACAGTTGTATGGAATGGACCACTTGGGGTCTTTGAATTTCCACAATTTGCTAAAGGAACCAAAGAAGTTGCACAAACAATAGCTTCCATAAAAGAAAAAGCAACAACCATTATTGGTGGAGGCGATTCAGCTGCAGCAGTTATCCAATTTGGTTTAAAGGATGGATTTACGCACATCTCTACCGGTGGTGGAGCGTCTCTAGAGTATTTGGAAGGTAAAGTACTTCCAGGTATCCAGTGCGTTGATGAAAAATAATGGATATCGGTAAGAAAATTCGTGCACTGCGCTTGGGCAATGATTTGACCCAAGAGGAGTTAGCCAATAGACTTGATTTGACTAAGGGATATATCTCACAACTTGAAAACAACCTAACATCTCCTTCAATGCAAACACTCTTTGCTATCTTAGAAGTTTTAGGTACGGATATCCATGAGTTCTTTAGCAAGGAAGAAGAGCGAACACTCGTCTATAAAAAAGATGATTTCAACGTCAAAGTTAACGAAGAATTAAAGCATATGATAAGCTGGATTGTACCAAATGCGTTAAAATATGAAATGGAACCCATCATCATCGATATTGAACCAGGTGGTCAATCAGTGATGGATGATCCACACGCTGGCGAAGAATTCGGTTATGTCCTAGAGGGACAAATCACGCTGGTAGTCAATAAAAAAAGATATATAATAAGAAAAGGCGAAACGTTTTATTATTTAGCAAATAAAGAGCACTACTTGATAAACAACAGCAATCAACATGCTAAAGTATTGTGGATTAGTACGCCACCAATGTTCTAATGGAGGAAATGAAAATGGAAAAAGAAATTATGATTAAAAGCACACAAGGACTTCATGCTGCACTTGCTGCAAAAGTTGTTCAAACAGCATCAAAGTATGCGGTCGACATTGAACTGCATTACCATAACAGAATTGTTGACCTCAAGTCGATCTTAGCGCTGATGTCACTCGCAGTACCTCATGGTGAAAATGTACGTATCGTAGCACGTGGTGCTCGCGCTGAAGAAGCGATCAAAGATGTCGCATCCATTTTAGGATAGACCCATGAGAAGAAAACCTCTCATTGCAGGGAACTGGAAGATGTATAAGACCAAAGATGATGCGCTTGCATTCATCTATGCAGTCAATCTTGAAGTTCCCGACAAAGATATCGTTGAATCAGTTATCTGTGCTCCAGCGATTTTCTTAAGAGACCTTGTCAAACGTGAAGGTGAAAATCTACGTATTGGTGCTCAAAATATGCATTATGCAGAAGAAGGTGCTTTCACTGGTGAAATATCTGCTGCTATGTTGAAATCATATGGCGTGGACTATGTCGTCATCGGTCACAGTGAAAGACGTGCTTATTTTGGTGAAACAGATGAAATGGTCAATATGAAAGTTATGACCGCAATCAAAGAAAACATCACACCGATTATTTGTGTTGGAGAATCACTTGAAACACGTGAAGAAGGTACTACAGATACGTTTGTGAAAAAACAAGTTGAAAAGGCATATTTGAATGTCTCATCTCAAGATGTGCTCAATACGGTTATCGCCTATGAACCCATTTGGGCGATAGGTACAGGACGAACAGCTACTCCTGAACAAGCAAATGACACCATTAAAGTCATTCGAACAACCATGGCATCTTTATATGGACATGAGATTGCTGATCAGCTACGTATTTTGTATGGCGGATCTGTCAATACGAAGAACGTTGAAAGTTTGCTTGCTATGTCTGATATCGATGGTGCACTTGTTGGTGGAGCATCCCTTGATCCCAATTCTTTTTTGCAGTTGGTTCGTGCGGCTATAAATAATAGATAACCCATGCATGCATGGGTTTTTTTAAAAACGAAAGAGTTATGAAAGACAATTTTATCAAACATAGTAGATAATAATAGTGCAGGCTATTTTCCATATATGTATTTGGTCGACACATGTTTGATTTAATGAATGAGACTTGATACAATGATATAAACACACAATCATAGCGCTGGGGGGCAGCGTCTAAATGATTAGGTTTTTGCAAAAGACATAATAGACAAAACTTATACAACCTCATCAAAGGAAGGAAAACTATGATTATTCAATACATTCAAAAAAAACGGACCAAAAACTTAGCTTTACACCTTATTTTTCTGGTTTTTTTAATCGTCATTTATATTTTAGGACTTTTCTTAATTGATCCTTCAAATACTCTTGTTCATATTTTAGGCGCAAGTTTACTCTTTATGACCATCCTATCATTTATAATAGGTTTGAGACGAATCAAAAAATCCCTTAGAAATAAGAAGATTAAAATGATTCAGACCCGCCAGATGATCCCTTATCCACAAAAGTTTACAGACTCTATGGTAGAAGTTGGAGGATTCTTAAAGGGATACCGCTACAAACAACATCTCATTCCTGATTATTTAATTGAGTTTAGAGAAGGTAGAACTCTTTATCTCTACCAGATGATACAAGAAATCACCGATGAACTCTATACGATTGTTCGTGTTCATAAATTTGATATCGCTTTAGTCCTTGATGGTAACCGGAAAAAACGCATTATCCATCTTGGAAACGCAGAACTTGTTGAATAACACCGTGCAGGTGTTATTTTTTATATAAAAAAAAGAATTGTGAGCCACAATTCTTTTTCATTGTTATCTGTTGTAGAATTCAACAATCAATTGTTCATTGATTTCTTGTAGAATTTCATTACGTTCTGGATAACGTGCAAAGACACCAGTCATAGTTT
>JAVEVJ010000053.1:0-7440 GCA_034005105.1 Acholeplasmataceae bacterium
TATCTTATGCAAGAAGTTGATTTTAAAGCAAGAAGATCCTATCAGATCAATCAGGTATTATCACTAGCAGAAGGACTTGGACAGTCCTACAGCACCCAATTTGCCTATAACTTCAAAGCACCATTTGTTCCCTTTCCAGTATCATTTACAGACTATATTGGTTATGTCGAAAGTGGACTTTCCACCTATAGTAATCGCTATGTTGAAAGTTCTGCTCGTTTGCAATTTCCTGGAGCATTTGCATGGCCACTCAGAGTTGCTAATCTCAAACGTGCCATGATGGTTTCAACCTTACCGATTGAGGGATCTGATAAAGAACTTATCATGGTCAATCTACATATGTCTGCCTATGATGCTAGTGGGACACTTAGAGACCAAGAAATGGCTTATCTAAAGGAATTCCTTGATTTTCATAGTGAGCGTGGTAACTATGTTATAATCGGTGGTGACTTCAATCAAACCTTCCCAGAAGCAAAAGATGTCTATCCAACCAAAGAAGGACTATGGGAAGCATATCCTATTGAAGAAGAATTTCTACCCACAGGATATCAGTTTGCAATTGATACCAATCATCCCACATGTCGCTTATTAAATCAACCCTATGATCCAGATGATGAGATGACGCAGTACTATATCATTGATGGATTTATTGTATCTGATAATATCGAGTTACTCTCATACGATGGTACAAACGTTGGAGCGACCATTCTCAATTACGATTTTGAGTATTCAGATCACAATCCAGTGATCCTTAAGTTTCAACTGATAGGTTAATCACATTTTTACACTTATTAATGGGGGTTTACCCCTTTTTTTCTATCCTGATAGATATGGTATAATAAGAGTATAAACAGCGAGGTAAATCATGAAAGAAATTACAAAAACGAGTGTTAAGAAGTATACCTGTTCATTTCTGTCACTACATGAAGATGATGTGATCCTTGATAATCATCAGCTTACGAAACGTGTGGTTATTAAGCATATTGGTGGGGCTTGTGTTTTACCGATAACTCAGGACCATAAAGTCATCTTAACCAAACAGTTTCGCTACCCCATTAGGCAGGTGACCATTGAGATTCCAGCTGGAAAAAAAGATACGTTTGATGAGGATAGTTTGATCTGTGCCAAACGAGAACTCGAAGAAGAAACAGGTTATGTTTCAAATGATTTTAAACATGTATATGTACTACATCCTTGCTTAGGATACAGTGATGAAAAACTTGATATTTATATCGCTTTAAATTGTTATAAATTGGACGATCCAAAAGCTATGGATGCAGATGAACAGATTGAGATTATGATCCTAGATAAAATAGAGGTTCAATCTCTTTTGGATCAAGGACTAATCACCGATGGTAAAACGCTAATTGCTTTACAATACTTTCTATACAGTGAGCTACTATAATGAAAAAAAGACGCATTGATAAACAACAGGATATTTTGTTATCACTTCTTCGACCTTTCGTCTATCTTTGGATGCGAAAAGATGCCAAAAGAAAGGTTTTTTTAGATGATCAATTTAGTTTTAAGCGCAAAGGTCCCTTTGTGATGCTAGCTAACCATACCTTTATGTTTGATGTCGTTCATGTTCCCTTACGCATCAGACATGTTCCTTTTATTGTTGCTAATCAAACACTTTTCAAAAAGAAAGCAACCAAGTTTTTAGTTAGTAGGGTCGCTCATGTCATCAGCAAGCACAAGGGACAAACAGACACACAAACGGTTAGAGAACTCATAGGTGCCGTCAAAAGAGGATATCCTATCCTGATCTTTCCTGAAGGTGATACAACCTTTTTTGGTGAGACTGGATACATTGAAGAGTCCACCATGAAACTGATTAAAAAACTTGAAATTGATGTGGTGACATGCAATGTCAAAGGTGGGTATCTGTCAAAACCGAGATGGGCTAGCGGTAAACGGAAGAATCGTTCAATCGAACTTCATTATGAATTAACCTTAACCAAAGAACAAATCGCACATATGACTGTAGAAGAGATCAGTGATGTTTTAACTGAAAAATTATATCATAATGCCTACGCATATCAACGAACAAAGATGGTTCCGCATCCTGGCAAGAAGCTTGCTGAAGGTTTTGAGAATGTTTGTTATGTATGTCCGGTATGTGAATCTCTGCATACACTCGAAACTCACGGTAATGAAATCATGTGTCGTTCATGTGAAACCAAAGGTTTCATGGATGCTTATGGATTTATTCAAGGATTTCCATTTGACAATATCATTGACTGGAATCAGTTTCAACGAAATTATAAGGAAGAACTCAAAAAGAGCACATTTAAGTCGACTGCTAAACTCTACTTTATCAATGAAGAAAACCTCTCTATGGAAGAAGTTGGAAATGTTATACTCATCTATGAGAATAATCATTTTACCATTCATGGAGATCTTGAAGAAAAGATTGATTTGGGACACATCAGTCATCCTACCCTCTCGCTTCGAAGGGATTTTGGTTTCACCTACAACGAAAAGAACTATCACTTTGTTTTAGATCATCACATGTTAGCATTTCTAAGAATTGCTCAGGATAAATATTGATAAATAGATAAAAAAAGGTGTGGAATTGTAAGCCCTTTCAGCGTATAATGAAAATAGTGACATGATCGATGCCAAAAGGAGATTTTTTTACTATGGAAATGATGACTGCATACATCAAAAGTGCGAGAGAAGTTGGCTTTAAGAAGGTTATGAAACCTATACCCAAGGATATTAAACCAGATGAAGTATTGATTAAAGTGCTTGCAACATCCATTTGTGGAACTGATGTTCATATCTACAAGTGGGATCGTTGGAGTCAAGGAAGAATCAAACCACCACTCACGGTGGGTCATGAGTTTTCGGGACGTGTGATTCAAGTAGGATCTGATGTTAAGAATATTAAAATTGGAGATATCGTTTCAGCAGAAACACATATCGTATGTGGCACCTGTGAATTCTGTAGACGTGGTGAGTTTCACGTCTGTGAAAATACCAAAATCATTGGTGTTGATACCGATGGTTGCTTTGCAGAATATGCCAAGATGCCTGCTCATAACCTAATCGTTAATGAGACCAGTGCGCAACCTAAATATCTATCCATTCAAGAACCTTTAGGAAATGCTGTTCATACCATGCTTCACTTTGATATCGTTGATAAAGTTGTAGCTGTTGTTGGATGTGGACCTATTGGCTTGATGGGAGTAAACATTGCAAAAGCAATGAAATCAAAGAAGATTATCGCGATTGAAGTCAATGATTACCGCATTAAACTTGCTAAAGAACTTGGTGCAGATGTCGTGATCAATCCGCTCAAGGAAGATGTCATCCAACGCGTCTTTGAGGAAACGGATGGACGTGGTGTCGATGTTGTGACTGAATTTTCTGGAAACAAACAAGCGATTGAACAAGCCTTTAAGTATGTTAAGGCTGGTGGCAAAATGTCACTTTTAGGAATTGTAGATTCAAATATCGAAATTGATCTATCCAATGATGTTGTATTCAAAGGTGTTAGCATCTATGGTGTTGTGGGTAGACGTATGTTTGATACATGGGATCAACTCACTCAAATGATCAAACAAAAACAACTCGATTTAGAGAAGATTATCACCCATTTTTACCCCTTTGATCAGATGGAAGAAGCGATGGCAAAGATGATATCTGGTAACAGTGGTAAAGTTGTGTTGGTTTTAGAATAAGGAGGTATTATGGCAACCATCGAAGACAAATTAGAAACGTTAAAGGACAATGGTACCTATCGGATACTACCGGTTAATGAAGGGCCTTGTGAAGCTATTATTAAACTTAATGGTAAGGATGTTATCAACTTATCATCCAATAATTATTTAGGATTTGCGAATCATCCAAGAATTAAGAAAGCAGCTAAGGATGCGATTGATCGCTATGGTGTCGGTGCTGGTGCTGTTAGAACGATTGTTGGAAATATGACTGTGCATGAAGAACTCGATCAAGTGATCGCTAAGTTCAAACACGAGGAAGCTGCACTTGTTTTTCAATCAGGTTTTGCCTGTAACTCAGGTGTTATTCAAGCGATCACCGATGAGAAAGATTTAATCATTTCAGATGAACTCAATCATGCCTCTATTATCGATGGCGTTCGTCTATCGAAGGCATCTAGAGCCGTCTATCGACACTCTAATATGGAGGATCTAGAAAATATACTCAAAGAAAAACGCGATCAATTTGATAATGTCTTGATTATCACAGATGGTGTATTTTCAATGGATGGTGATATTGCAAAGCTCCCAGAAATTGTCAGACTTGCTAAAAAATATCACGCAATGACCTATGTAGATGATGCGCATGGATCAGGTGTTTTAGGGCATTCAGGACGTGGTACGGTTGACCACTTTGGACTTCATGGCCAAGTGGACTTTATTATAGGAACACTTTCAAAAGCCATCGGTGTTGTTGGTGGTTATGTTTGTGGATCCAAGGCATCAAGAGATTGGTTGTTACACCGCGGAAGACCCCTACTTTTTTCAACAGCGATGATGCCGGCAGCAGCATATGCAATCATGGAAGCATTTAGGATGTTGGAAGAAACGACTGAATATACCGATCGCTTGTGGGAGAATGCTTTATTCTTCAAAGAAAAACTCGTTGAAAAGGGATTTGATATTGGTCACAGTGAAACACCAATTACCCCCATTATGGTTGGTGATGAAGCAAAGACAATTCAGTTTTCAAAAATACTTTTGGATCGTGGTGTTTACGTATCTGGTATCGTATTTCCAACGGTCCCTCGATCAAAGGGAAGAATTCGTTGTATGGTCTCAGCACTACACACCAAAGAGATGTTAGAAAAAGCTGTAGAAATCATTGAAAAAACAGCTAAAGAGATGCATATCTTATAAAACAAAACATTTATCAATCGAGTGATAAAGGTCCAAGGATGGACCTTTTTGTTTGAAGTCATTTGATTTTCAAACAAAATCAATCATCATCACATAAGAATTGGATGAGTGATGCTATAATAAACTCATCAAGAACAATGAAATGAGGTTTTCACATGGATCAAATCAAACGTTTTGATTTTGATATGAAACCAAAAAAAGAACGTTTCTTTTTAACACCACTAGCTTACTTACTCAGTTTTCCGGCGGTATGGAAGAGACATCTAAAGGTTAACAAGGTCAATATGAAAGGTCTCAAACCACCTTATATTTTACTTTGTACCCACCATGCATTTCTTGATTTTAAGGTAACAACTGCAGCTATTTTTCCTCGTCGTGCCAATTATATTGTTGCTATCGATGGTTTTATAGGAAGAGAATGGTTACTACGCAATGTTGGCGGTATAGCAAAACGTAAGTTCACAAACGATACCAAACTTGTTAAACAGATTAAATACAGTCTTGATCATTTAAAGAATATTGTTGCCATCTATCCTGAAGCGAGATATTCGCTCATTGGTACAACAGCGATCCTACCGGATTCACTTGGAAAAATCATCAAGATGATGAAACATCCAGTTGCAGTTCTCAATATGCATGGTAACTATCTCTCACAACCCGTCTGGAATTTAAAACAGCGCAAGGTTCCAATCAAAGCGGATTTAACACAGATCATTACAAAAGATGAAATAGAAACCATCAGTTTAGATGAGATCAATCTTCGAATCAACAAAGCTTTTGAGTATGATGAATATCAATGGCAATACGAAAACAAGATTCAAATTGATTTTGCCAACCGTGCTGAAAATATCCACAAAGTGCTCTATCAGTGCCCATCCTGTCTTGTTGAACATGAGATGGACTCAAAAGGACATAAGATTTGGTGTAACGCATGTCATAAAACCTATGAGATGGATATTTATGGCAAAATGCATGCAGTTGAAGGAAAAACAGAGTTTTCTCATATTCCCGACTGGTATGAATTTGAGCGAAGCCAAGTGAGAAAACAGATTGAGGAAGGAAGCTATCATTTTGAAGATGATGTCACAATCGATTCTCTTCCAAATGCCAAGGGATACATTCCACTCGGTGATGGGCATTTAGTTCATAATCACGAGGGATTTACACTGACAGGAATGGAAATGGATAAACCACTCAAATTGATCAAAGAACCCCTATCACTTTATTCATTGCACATCGAATATGATTATTTAGGTCACGGAGATTGTATCGATCTTTCCACATTTGATGATACCTATTATATCTATCCAAAAACAAAAAAGAATGTGGTAACCAAACTACATTTTGCTGTTGAGGAACTCTATAAAATTGAAAAAGAAAAGCTGCATCAACAACAATCAAAATAGGGGCACAGCCCTTATTTTTATGTGATATAATGAGCATGAGGAAATCTATGAACGTTAAATGCATGCAATTGACCCATGTCAGTCAACCGATAACTGAACCTAAATCAAAGGCTTTATATATGCTACCTGGTGAAGAAGCAGACCTATCACCTCAAAATAGAAATGTCCGAGAAGAGCATATTAAAAATCCATCACCGATGCGGCAAAAAGTGGTTTGCCCTATCTTTTATGCATGTGGAGGATGTGATCTACTACATATCAAGTATGAAGAGCAACTTAAGTTAAAGCAATCCTATGTTATGCATCTGTTTTCATCACTTAACTATCACCAAGAGATTCCTATTTTAAAGAGTGAGCAAATGCTCAATTATCGACATAAAGTGGTACTATCAGCAACGACGGTTAACAAAAAATTAAAACTGGGTCTTTATCGAGAAAACTCTAAAGAAGTTATTCCTTATTTAAACTGTTTTCTACATGATGTGGAAGCAAATGATCTTTTAGTCACGATCGAACAGGTGATGAATCAATTTAAGATTCCTGCTTATGATATCAATACCCATCAGGGGATACTCAAACATGTCTTTATTCGAAAGAGCTATACATCAAAAGATATCATGTTGGTTTTTGTCACACAAGGAAATTTACTTCCAAACAGTAAAAAAATGATTCAGATCATTAGAAGCAAACATCCACGTGTCAAAACGGTCATTCAAAATATACACCATAAGCATACCCATTTAGTTCTCTTGGAAAACGAAAAAATCCTCTTTGGAAAAGGTTTTATTATCGACCAAATCGATGACCTAAAGTTTGTGATATCGAGCCGCTCATTTTATCAAATCAATCCTAAACAAATGATGAGTCTCTATCAAACAGCTTTAGATATGCTAGATATTAAGGAGCATGAAACGATTATTGATACGTATTCGGGTATCGCAACACTTTCACTTCTAGCTGCAAAAAAAGCGAAACATGTCTATGCAGTCGAAGTGAATGCAAAAGCAC
The DNA here is from genome assembly GCA_034005105.1 of Acholeplasmataceae bacterium. Taxonomy (GTDB): domain Bacteria; phylum Bacillota_I; class Bacilli_A; order Acholeplasmatales; family Acholeplasmataceae; genus Peloplasma. The sequence continues at coordinate 7,283 of JAVEVJ010000053.1, forward strand.
ATCATGATGCTATCTTAAACAAAAAAGAGAACAATATCGACAATATCACCATGATTAATCAAGATGTTGAAACGTATATGATTGAGCACCAAGGACATGTCGATGGATTGATTATGGATCCAACTAGAGAAGGTAGTACCCCATCATTTTTAAAAGCA
>JAVEVJ010000054.1:0-7248 GCA_034005105.1 Acholeplasmataceae bacterium
TGCTCATAATTGAAAACGAGATTGTACTCAATCTCTTCATCTGAGTGAAGTCCACCCCACGGACAATTGGGATTACTGATTTCACCTCTCGGTTCAACGCCAAGCATCACCTTGAGATCAATATCATATGTCTTGATGACCTTAAGTACCGTCTCAGCATGCTGATAAGGGTCGTACATACGTATGTACTTAAAGTTCTTTTCAAGAAGCTTTAGATCTTCTAAAACCTCCTGTTCACTCGGATAGACTTTTGTGATAGGACTTTGATTTTCACGATAACCTGAATAACAGATAGCTGGTGCATAATTAAACATAAATTTCTCCTTATAGTATGATGAATATCAAGAGTATCGAAACCGCATTGTTGATGATATGAACAATAATAGGAATCATAATATTGCGCTTAGCTTTAATGTAAATATAAGAGAATACAAACCCCATAACAAAATATGCAACACCGTTGACAATGGCTTCAGCAAACGATTTCTCGGTTACAACATGAATAAAACCAAAGACTAAAGTAGATACAATAATAGCGATGGAATCTTTTTTTATCAGACCAAATAGTGCTTTTCTAAATATGAGTTCTTCGATGACTGGACCGATGAATACTGCGGAGATAATCATTAAGATACCTGTCTGCGATGTGACAGCTGATATGATTGCTTGCTGGTTCGCAGATTCAGAAACTTCTAGATTAAATAGACCTGAAAAATAAGTTGATAACAATCCTGATACGAGATTACCTACCCAGACATAAGCATAACCGATGAGGATTGGAATAAGCATTTCTTTTTTCTCTGATTTTGTATGTTCAAAATCGATCTTTAGATCACTTTTCATAAAGAAATAGATTCCAGGAATCATCAAAAAATAGATAAAAAAATTGAGTATTGATGATGCGTCATCTGTAAGTGTATAGGTTGGACCTGTAAATAATCTCGTTTCTCTTAAATACGTTGTTGGAGCATCCATATTCTTTCCATGATAGAGATGAATAGGATTTCCCTCACTCCAGTCATCAATGTTATTAGAGGAATCTAAAACACTCTCTAATTTCGATTCATCAAAGACCATAATCTCTGTTGTTTCATAGGGACTAAAAAGGAGCTCTTCAACATCTGTATTTTCTGGATGCACTAACACAATATAATCTTGATATTGTCCAATGACTGAAACTTTATTTTTATAAGCATCACGGTATTGATCCCATGTGTCATAAGGAATCACAGCAAGTCCGCCTTCATCTTGTGCAATAGCTTCGATTACACGTTCATCTTCCGTTTGTGCTACCATTCGAAATATGGGTATTTGGAGCATGATAATAACGAAAACTGATGCTACAACATACATGATCAGTCCATAGTAAAGAAGTGCATAAATATAACCTCGTTTATTTTCATGATAAACAGGTTGTTCCCTCTTTTTATGATTTTTATACATTTCCTCAAAGGTTATGATTTCTTTCTCTTGATCCATAATATCACCTTCCTCCATTATAACGGATTTTGGGATAATTGCGTATGATGATTTAAAATATGTGATAATATAGAAGAGAACAAATGGTTTCTTTTTTGAGGTGATAATTATGTTTAAAATGCTCATCGCCAGTCAAAATGCACACAAGATTCGAGAACTCAGACAACTCTTTAAACATCAACATGTCACACTAATAAGTTTAAAAGATTTAAATGATGATGAAGAAGTCGAGGAAAATGGCGAATCATTTTTTGACAATGCACTCAAAAAAGCTTTATATTATGCAAAGAAGTATAACATACCATCGATTGCTGATGATTCGGGTCTTGTTGTCCATGCACTGAACGGAAAGCCTGGTATCTTTTCAGCACGTTATTCGGGTCAAGGCGATCGTGCAAATAATATGAAAGTTCTAGCAGAAATGAAAGGTATCGAAGATAGAAAAGCTTATTTTATTTCATCGATTGTTGTTGGCTATCCAAACGGTGACTTCAAAGCGTATGAAGGTAAATTTGATGGCTACATTGCTATTGAAGCTAAAGGATCAAACGGTTTTGGCTATGATGCAATTTTCTATTTGCCTGAATATCAAATGACAGCTGCACAGATTGAACCAGAACTTAAAAATAGGATATCCCATCGTGCAAAGGCAATGAAATTATTGATGGAGGATATTGATGAGATTATTAATTACGAGTGATGTTCACGGAAAACGTGAACTACTCGAACAGGTTATCAGGAAGCATAAAAACATCGACGATCACCTCAATGCTGGTGATATGGCCATGCGACCTGAATACTATGAACCTTATCATTTAATCACGGTCAAAGGCAACAATGATTTTGGTGTCGATTTACCGTATGTTCGAATATTAGATATAGGTGACAAAAAGATTATGTTGACACACGGACACATAGACTATGTCAAATTTGGTCTTGATCGTCTGAAATTAAAAGCTAAAATCCAAAAGGTTGACATCGTCATTTTTGGTCACACACATCAAAGATATCTGATGATGGAAGAAAACATACTATTTATTAATCCAGGTGCTTTAGGAGACTATCAACGGTCATATGCGATCTATCACGATGGTCAAGTCACCTTTTATCAGGAGTAGCATATGAGTCATGAAGCATTAATTAAAGAGCGCGCAGCCCATGCATTTGGTGTTGATGAAAGTGAAGTTATGATCAAAGGTAGACTCTTAGGTGGTATGAGTCATTTAACCTATCACATAGCAATCAAAGACATTGATTATACATTTCGCATCATCGGTAGTGAAGGAAATCGTTTTGTTGACCGCAACATAGAAAAACAGAACTTAGATATTATTAAGCCGCTACAACTCAATAATGAAACCGTCTACTTTGATTTAGAAACCGGTGAAAAGGCAGCACGTTTCGTCGAAGGAACGGTTTTGACACAACTCGATTTTAAAGAGCATCTAATAGATGTGGCAGATGCACTAAAGATCTTACATCAAACAGACTTAAAACCTGCATCTGATTATCAATTGATCGATCGACTCAATCTTTATGAATCCTTTACGGATAAAAGATCAAATACCTATTTAGATCTTAAAGCAAAATGGATACATATCTACCAAACAGAACGCATGATGAAACCTAAAGTCTTTTGTCATGGTGATGCTCAGCGATCCAACATTGTTATCGGTAAACGTGTATATCTTCTCGATTGGGAATACGCAGGCTGGAATGAATTTTACTATGATATCGCATCGTTTGGAAACGTTGATTTTAAGGATGCATTAATGTTATTGGATGTTTATCTTGGAAGAAAAGCAACCAAAGAGGAAGCTGATGCTGTACGCTTCTACAGAATGTATCAAGCACTACAGTGGCATCAAGTAGCATTGCGCAAAGCAATGATTGGACTGTCCGAAGTACTTCATTTTGATTTTGACATGCTTGCAGAAAAATATCTTCGATTAGCAGATACACTCTATCACGAAATAAAGGGCTGATGATCTGTGCGTCTATCCGACGTTTTAAAATTACCTAAACAACCGCATAGTCTATCCATCATCAAAGACTTTCTAGAACAACCGCTCAGTCATACGGACTATCAAGCGGCTTTTAGTTATTATTTTGAAATTTGCATATCTTTAGAAGCTTATGATATGGTTTTCGAAGAAGGAGAAAAAGTATTACATGAAATTGAACTCCAAACAGAAACCCCATATTTTGAAAAGATCTTAAAAGCTTTAATCGATGCTTCACTCCATCTACAAAAGTATGATGAGATGAGAAACTATATCGATATTCGAAAACAGAAACTCCCCATTTTGAAACAATATCTAGGAATTCTTGATGATATTCTCTATAAAAAGGCACTGCAACTTCCCTATTTAGACGATATTTTACGCGTCATCAAAGACGTGATACCTCCAGATGTCAAAATCTATTGTCATCAGGAACTCTTTTATATCTATAAACAAGATCATCAGGATGAGATGGCACTTAAAGAACTTTATGCACTCTATGATTATGACTTAAAGAGTCAATATATCGGCGAAGAATTGATCTTGTTAACAAGACTTCAGCGCTATGATGAGGTCATTCAAAAAGCACTCAAAGAACTCAGAGATAATCAACAATCGATTTATATTTTAAAACCCTTGTTTGAGGCATATTTAGCTAAAGATGACTTACATAAAGCATCAACGCTTGAATCCGAATATGAAGAAGCAATTGATCAGGCTGCAGATGATATCAAGAAAGATATCTATGAACTGATCATTAAACTCTATCAGAAGATGGATAATAAACCATCGGTCGATTATTATCAAAAAAAGCTTAAAGCTATTTTAAAGACGATTGATAAAAAGAGCGTTAAAGTAGAAACCGATGTACCCAAGGAAGAAAAGGTCGTTTTTGTCGAAAAAGTCGTCGACAAAAGCATGAAGCATCAGACGATTTTAGAAGATTTAGAACGTGCACATGACCTGATTATCTATGCACATCTAATCGATGAAAAATTAGCACTTCGGGATTATTTAAGACAGTTTTTCATCCAGGTTGAGACCTATTTGAAAGCAAAAGATTATATCGTCTATCTTGAAGCAGAATCCCCAAATCTCTTTCACTACAAAGTGGAAAGACTCTACGATAAGACAATCCTCAATCAGCTATTAAGTGATACGATCATCTCGCATGTGCTAAAATCAGGTGAAGAAGTTTTTGAGGAAACCAAAGCTCTTAAATTATCAAAAAATGTAATCACACAAAAAGATTATGAGGATGATATCAAGTTTGTTTATGCATTTCCTTTAGGTGATCAAGGTGTCTTTCTTGCTCATTTTGAACAGGAGATCAAAGATCCAGGAGAACACTATGATTTATTAAAATTGGTCAGTGCTATCCTCTTTGCCCACGTACTTGATGAAAAGAAACTAACGAAGATCAAGGAAGAAAATCGTTTTTATTCTGAGGTTATCAATGCTCCAATTCTAGCATATCGCGAATTAAATGATCATCGATCAACCTACAATGAAGCAGCACAAAACATGTTCAATATCGATAAACATCATCACTTTGAACTCTTTTTAAGAGATGTATCCTACGAACATGTCAATCATTATAAACAGACGATTCAACATCTCTTAAATCACTCAGGTGAGACAAGTGACCTAACCTATCGTTACCAAGAAAAACACATCCATGAAAAGCTTTACGGACTCAAAATTGGAGAGGAGCATATCGTGATGAGTTTATTTTTTGATGAAACACTCACTGTTGAAGAAGCTAAAGAACTCGTAGAACAAGCTACAATCGATCCTGAAACCGATTTAGGTAATCGCTTTTTGTTTCATAAGGAATCAGATGATCATCTCAAGGACAAGGCAACCTTCCTTCTCATTGAGCTCGATGAACAGATGAAACATATCTATGGCCATGAACAGATGAAGTTGTACTTCAAAGAGTTCGCTCAACACACAAAAAAGTACTTTAATGAAGGCGTTACCTATCGCTACGATTTTAATCAACTGCTCGTTGTACTCCCCTATAATGATATAAGAAGTGTGACAAAAATCGTTAAAGAGTATTTTAGATATTTAGATGTCTACGTTTCTAAAATTTTACGCTTTGAAAAATTTAATGCTCACATGGGTATTTTGAGATATCCTGTGGTCACCATCGAAAAACACCTTGAAAAGGTGATGCGTTTTTTAGATATTGCATTGAATAAGGCAAAACGCGAAAAAGAAGATAAATACGTTTTCTTTGTCTATCGCGATTACGAAGATGAACTCTTTGAACAACAAGTCATCGATCATCTGAATGTGGCTATCGAAGAAAAATCACTTGGATTGGTCTTTAATCAAATTACGGATATTAAGAAGAACAGGGTATGGCAATACGAGAGCGAACTAGCTCTTCTCAATCTATCTATCGATAATCGTTATTTGATGGCTATTGCGAAAAAAAGAAACCGTTTGGTTGATCTTGAACGTTTCCACATCAAGAAGGTCTGTCAGTTTTTAGTTGATTTGGAGAAAAAGACAGAACGTCTGATCAAAATAACGATTCCGGTATCCAAAGAAACATTCCTTGATGCAACATTTAATCCCTTCCTACTTGGAACACTCAAAGAATATGGTATTCCGTATGAGTTTATACGCATCAAGTTTGATATGGATTTAAGACCTAGTCATTATGCTAACCAAATTCAAGAACTCATTGATCGTGGGATTTCTCTTGATACCACGTCACTCGATATGGCGCTAGCTTATCCATTTCATGCACTACACCTTGAAGCCAAAAAGGAATCCATTAAATGGCATAGTTATGTTGCAAAAGTAAAAGAAATGCTTGAATCTTTTCAAATGGCATTGGTCATACGTAATATAAAAACAAAAGATCAAAAAGAAGCACTTGAGCGTTTAGGAGTTAACTACATTGAAGGCTCACTTTATAAACAACTTCCTGCACCTATTCTAATTCAAAAAATTAAGGAAAGTCTATGAATTTAGAAGAACTTAAAAGCTATGTCTTAAAATCCAGAAAAGATGAGAAAAATTCGCATGGATACCGTGCGGTATCCTCTTTTTCAATGCTTGAACATGTCGATTTGATGATCGATCAATATCTTCATGAGCCACAAACAGAAAGAGGAGCGATTTTGCTCGATGTGTTTGGCATTCTACAAGGTCTTTTTGTAGGGATTGACGCACTTTACGATCTAGCAATTGGATTAACCCAATATAAATATCATATCAATGTGAATGCCAATCCAACATTGCACGAACTCAAGTATATTCGAAACGATATCGTAGGTCATCCAACACATCGTACGTATCCTCATGGTGGTATGGGTTTTTCATTTTTATCAACGGAACATTTATCGAAAACGAAATTTAGTTATCATACCTATGTCTTTGAGAAAAACAATTTAGATGTTAAAACCAAAGATGTCTACTTAGAACCTTTACTCAAAGCATATACCTTTGAAAAAAACCGTATTTTTGAAGATTTGCTCAGCTATCTCAAACATGTGACAACGAAAACGAACATACCCGAAGAGTTATATACACTCTTTGAAACACTCAATGGTGACAAGTTAAAAGACATCAAATCGATGTTTATTAAAACCTATAACTTACCCGAAGATTCATCACACCGCTTTTTATGGCGTGTATCTTTGCTAGAAAAAATCATTGATTGGCATGAAGAAGATGATGAACTCAATCATCTCATCAGTTACATGGGTCAATATCAAGTCTCAAAGCTTTATAATATTGCACTTGA
>JAVEVJ010000055.1:0-7216 GCA_034005105.1 Acholeplasmataceae bacterium
CATTGTTTTACTCATCGCATTTACCATTTTTGGGGATCTCAATGTACCTGTTTGGTTACTCTTTTCTTTTGCACCTTTTATCCTTCAAATAATCTTTGCAAGCTTATCCTTTTTAATCAGTATCTTTGTCATCAAATCACGTAAAGTCATTAGCATTTCACTAGGCATTGTCATTGGAATGTATGTCATTGATCTCATCAGCAAACTCACTGAGGAGTTTGAATATCTAAAATATATTACACCCTATGAATATATCAATGCAGTAACCATTGTTAAAGATGAGATGATCAAACCGATCTACCTTTTAATTTCTGTTTTAATGATCGGTGTATCATTAACTTGTGCCTGGTACTTTTATCGCAAAAAGGACATTACAACTTGATGTGTTATAAATGATTTTAATTTAACATGATGATATGAAAGTGGACAAAAAGTCCACTTTTTTTGATGATTATTAACCCCTCCCAATCAAAGCGTTTTATCTTGTATCTTTGCTTTTTAAGAGAATAAAGTTTGTGGAAGCTCAAAATGTAAAAATGATAAAAATCGACAAAAAAGATATAGAGAATCATGGGGTTACATGATATAATAAAGTGTAAATATTCGATACAAGAAAGGAGTCATTTATGGTTCCGCATATACGACAAGAAGATGAGAGAACCTCTCAGTTTTATCAAGTTCTCCAGAAACACAAATTGTCACCTGGTCCATTGATGCCAACTTTGCAAGATGCGCAAAGAATTTTTGGTTGTGTTCCACTCGATATTCAAAAGATTATATCTAGGGAGTTGAGTGAAAGCATCGCCAAAATAAATGGAGTTGTCACGTTTTACAGTCAATTCTCTTTAACCCCAAAGGGGAAGAACACAATCAGTGTTTGTTTAGGTACTGCTTGCTATGTCAAGGGTTCACAAGGTATTTTAGATGCATTCACCGATGAACTCAAGATCAAAAATGGTGAAACGACGAAAGATGGGTTGTACACACTTGAAGCGACACGATGTATAGGAGCTTGTGGTTTAGCCCCAGTTTTTTGTATTAATGAACGCGTTTGCGGTAGAGCAAACGTCCAAAAGGCAAAAGCAATGCTTCAGTCACACCCTAAGTCTTCATCTATAAACACCCATGAGGAGGACTCCTAATGGATTACCAACAATTGGTTGATATCAAAAAAACGACAAAAGAGAAAATGAGACAGGGAATACGAATACAAGTTGGTATGGGAACATGCGGTATTGCTGCAGGTGCTCGTGAAGTATTGGAATTTTTTGAAGATGAAATCTTAAGACGAAACTTAAAAAATGTTCAGATACATGAAGTAGGTTGTATGGGCGAATGTGCTTTTGAACCTCTTGTTGAGATCATTGAATCGGATGGTAACTCCATCATTTATTGTCGTGTGACAGTTGATCGTGCTCAAGAAATTGTAGATAATCATCTTGTCAACGGTATCAAGCTAGAGAAATATAGCTTGTATCGTTTAAAGAAGTAGGTGAAGCGTATGCTAGAACATACTCAAATGATTCTTTGCGGTGGCGAATCATGTCATCAATTGAAAAGTCTTGAATTAAAAGATATCATTGAAACTACGCTAGAACAAAAAGATTTGAGCAATGATGTAGTTATTTATACAACAGGATGTTTTGGACTGTGTGAAAGAGGTCCCATTTTAGCTATCTATCCAGATGAAGTTTTTTATGAACATGTGAGTCCAGATGATATTGAAGAGATTATCGAATCACACATTAAAAATCACAAAATAGTTGAACGTCTAATGATTGATGATCCAATCACACAAAAGCGACTTAAGAGTTTCAGACATTTCGATGTCTTTCGTAAGCAAAAAAGAATTGCACTAAGAAATTGTGGAGTCATAAGTCCTCTTCATATCGATGAGTATATTGCAAAAGATGGTTATTTTGCACTTGCAAAAGCTCTTTTAGATATGACACCTATTCAAGTTGTTGAAGAGATGAAGGCATCAGGATTACGAGGACGTGGAGGCGGAGGATTTTCAACAGGTCTAAAGTGGGAATTTGCTCATAAACAAGTCAATGATATAAAATATGTCATATGTAATGCAGATGAAGGGGATCCAGGTGCGTTCATGGATCGCGCTGTACTCGAAGGAGATCCACATTCAATATTAGAAGCAATGGCTATTTGTGGTTATGCTATTGGAGCAAAACAAGGTTATATATATGTTCGGGCTGAATATCCATTAGCGATTGAACGTCTAAACCATGCCATTAAACAAGCATATGCCTATGGCTTACTTGGAGATCACATTTTAAAAACAGACTTTGATTTTCATATTGAACTTCGATTAGGATCTGGTGCCTTTGTCTGTGGTGAAGAGACAGCATTGATTGCCTCTATCGAAGGTAACAGAGGTATGCCACGATTAAAGCCACCATTTCCAGCAGTATCTGGATTATGGGGAAAACCTACAAATGTCAATAATGTCGAAACATTTGCTAATGTACCTGTTGTTATATTCAAAGGAGCTAAATGGTTTCGCACGATTGGAACTGAGTCATCACCAGGTACCAAGGTCTTTGCTTTAGGTGGAAAAATAAAAAATACAGGACTCATAGAAGTTCCTATGGGAACAACACTGCGTGAAGTTATTTATGATATTGGTGGTGGTATTCCTAACCGAAAAAAATTCAAAGCGATTCAAACAGGTGGTCCATCAGGTGGTTGCATCACAAGTGAACATCTTGATACTCCTATCGATTTTGATAGTTTAAAAAAACTCGGTTCGATGATGGGATCAGGTGGTATGATCGTCATGGATGAAGACAACTGTATGGTTGATGTTGCCCGGTTTTACCTAGATTTTACAGTCGATGAATCCTGTGGAAAATGTACACCATGTCGCGAAGGCACAAAGCGTATGCTAGATATTCTAGAACGTATTTGCGCAGGATCTGGTACACTCGAAGATTTAGATAAACTTGAAGAACTTGGTCATATGATTCAAGAAACATCACTCTGTGGGCTGGGTCAAACAGCACCTAACCCTGTACTTTCAACGTTAAAGCATTTTAGAAGTGAATATGTTGCCCATGTTACTCATAAAACCTGTCCAGCAGGTGTATGTCGCGAACTAACAAATTTCTTTATCAACGATAAATGCGTTGGTTGTACGAAGTGTGCAGTTAACTGTCCAGTAGGAGCGATTACAGGTTGGCCAAATACCATACATAAACTTGATTTAAGCCTATGCATTCGTTGTGGTGCATGTAAACAAGCATGTCCAACAGGAGCGATTGTGACGACAGAACCCATTTTGGAGGTGCAACATGCCTAAACATGTGACGATTAAAATTAATCATAAAGAGTATGCTGTACCCTCTCATTATACAGTTTTACAGGCTGCGGAAATGGAAGGAATCAATATTCCAAGATTATGCTATTTAGAAGGTATCCATGAAGAAGGAAATTGTCGTTTGTGTTCGGTTGAAATTGATGGAAATCACAATTTAAAGCCAGCATGTAAAACACCTGTCTATGAAGGCATGGAAGTGATCACAGAAAATCAAAGAATTTATAACTATGTATCGATGAATCTTGAACTTTTGGCTTCAAATCATCACTTCGAATGTTTTAAATGTTCAAGAGAAGAAAACTGTGAATTTTTAGATCTCCTAAGAGAATATAATATAACCAATGAGTTTAGCGATCTCTATGGCTTTGAGCTGAAAGAAAGTCATTTAAATAACACATCAGATTCAATAGTTATCGATTCTAGCAAATGTATTTTGTGCGGAAGATGTGTATCAGCATGTCAACATTATACAGGTATCGGTGTACTAAACTTTAACCAACGAGGAACTGTTACATATGTCGGTCCTGCACAGTTTCATGATCTAGATGATGCGGGATGTATCTACTGTGGAAAGTGCATTCAGTCCTGCCCTACGGGAGCGATTAGAGAAAATATTGATGTCAAAAATTTTGAAAAAGCTATTCGTGATCCCAATAAAACCGTTATTGTTCAAGTCGCTCCATCCATTCGAGCAGCATTAGGTGAAGAATTTGGTTATCCCATAGGAACCAATGTTGAAGGTAAAATGTTTGCAGCACTCTATGAATTAGGTGTCAATGAAATTATCGACACCAATTTTACAGCTGATTTAACAATCGTTGAAGAATCCGCTGAATTCTTAGATCGGTTTAAGAATGATGGTGTTCTGCCGATGTTTACATCATGTTCTCCTGGTTGGGTGAACTATCTTGAACTCTATTATCCTGAATATATTCCTCATTTATCAACATGTAAATCACCACAACAAATGGCTGGAGCATTGATTAAAACCTATTATGCAAAAAAACTAAATCTTGATCCCAAGAACATACTATCCGTATCCATCATGCCATGTGTTGCTAAAAAATCTGAAGCAACACGTGAAGGCATGGGACGTGATGGATTACAAGATGTTGACATCGTCTTAACGACAAGAGAACTCGGAAGACTCATTCGTCGTCGCAACATTGATTTTAGAAATTTAAAACCCATGGAACCATTTGGAGATTTGGCAAAATACACGGGTGCAGCAGCTATTTTTGGTGCATCAGGTGGTGTTATGGAAGCTGCATTAAGAACGGTATCCTCTATGCTTGATGAAGAACACAGTATCATGGAATTTAAAGAAGTTAGAGGAAAAGAAGGCATTAAAGAAGCGACCTATGTTATCTCTGGTATTGAAGTTAACGTTGCTGTAGTCCAAGGAGGAAAGGCGATTGGTGAGTTTATAGAGTATCTTAAGACATCTAAAAAAACTTATCACTTTGTCGAATTCATGGGTTGTATCGGTGGATGTATCAATGGAGGTGGACAACCCATCGTCAAAGCAAAAGATATGAGCCATATCGATATCATTAAAGAAAGAACGAAGGTTCTCTATCAAATGGACAGTCATGCAGTGGTTAGAAAATCACACATGAATCCTGCAATCAAGAGACTCTATGATGAATATTTAAATCAGTTAAGCCATCATGATTTTCATGACTTACTACATACACATTATGCTGCAAGAGAGCCTTATAGCAAGTGAAGAAATTACTTAGTATCACGTTGTTGATGATTGTTTTGTGTATATGCTCTAGTTGCAAAACACAATCAAAAATATCAGTTATTGTTCCACAGGGAAGTCCAGAACTTGCGATCACTTATATAAAAAATGATGATAACTATCGAGTCGATGTTGTTATCGGTGCTGACCCACTTGTAGCAGCATTCTCTAGTCAATCACATGACGTTATCATCGCACCGACCAATCTTGGAGCAAAACTTTATCAATCAACACCTTCTTATATCATGCTTGCTGTGCTGGTTGAAGGAAATTATTATTTAGCAAGTCGAAGTAAAAAACTTGATACGTTTGCTGACATTGAAAATCAACAAGTTGTCATCTTTGGAAAAAATCAACCATCAGATATTATCATGACGTACTTGTTGAATCAACTGAAAGTTACCTGTAACATCACTTATGTCGATAATGTTACAACAGCTCAGTCCATGCTCGTTTTAGATGAAAACCTCATCATTTTAACAGCAGAACCTTCACTTTCGGTATTGGAATCAAATTTTCTGGATCTAAATACTCTTGAGTTAATTTCATTTTATGAAAATGCTGTCGGTGAATCATATCCTCAAGCTGGCGTTTTTATTAAATCAGATTTGAATAGTCAGACAATCAATCAAATTGAGTATGATTTTAGAAGTTCCACAGAAAATGTGAATACGTTACCAAGCGAAGCAGCTCATCTTGCAGTTCAATCAGGCGTTATGTTGGAAGAAGAAGTTATAGAACATGCTATTACTCGAAGCAATATCAACTATCTGAATGCTTGGGATGCAAAATCCTCAATTGAAAACTTCTTTTTAATCATAGAAAGTATCAATCCTGCGTTAATTGGTAACACACTTCCCAATGATGGCTTTTATGATCGAGGTGACGACAATGATTAAAAAATACTCGATTCAAATATCAGCAATTTTTCTTGGATTCATCCTATGGATTGTGCTTTATCTCTTAATTAACCAACCCCTATTAATGCCCTCAATCAGTGACACATTCATTGCTTTTAGTAAACTGTTCTATATTGAATCTTACGTAGTAACATGGATCAGTACAGCACTAAGACTTGTTATCATTTTAGCTGCATCAACAGGATTTGGAATCATATTAGGAGCTATATCTAGTAGGAAACACATCGTTGAAAAGTTTCTAGCACCTTATATAACCATTCTTCGAACAGTACCTGTCATCTCTGTCATTGTTATACTCATGATTCTATTTGGATTTAGAGTTTCACCCTATGTGGTTACATTCATCATGGTTTTTCCCATCGTATATCAACAAACGCTCGATAGCATAAAATCCATTGATCAGGCATATCTTGATGTCTATCATCTTGAGAACAATTCGTTATATACCATGCTCAGATTTTGCTATATTCCACTCGTTAAACACCAACTGCTAACTGGATTATTGCAGTCTGCAGGCTTAGGAATCAAGGTTTTGGTGATGACTGAATATTTAGCACAGACACCTAAATCCATCGGGTATGCCCTTTATATGTCAAGAGTAAACTTACAATATGATTTCGTGTTTGCGTGGACAATTTTAATGATTATCATCACGATTCTTATTGAGTCGTGGATAAGAAGACAGCAACACAACTTTTTAACATAAAAAGGAATGGAGTGATATTATGTCATCAGTTTTTACCAAAATCATTCGTCGCGAGGTACCAGCTTACATCATCTATGAAGATGACCAGTTTATTGCTTTTTTAGACATTATTCAGGCAACACCTGGTCATACTTTAGTAGCAATTAAACAAGAATACTCAGGACTTAATGATGTACCACTAGCATTAAGCGGAGATTTTTTTCAAGTTGTCAAAAAAATAGCTGAAGCTGTTAAACAAGCATTCAATGCAACAGGTGTAAACATGGTGTGTAATGATGGTGTTGGAGCAGGACAGACAGTCTTTCATTTTCACTTTCATATTGTTCCTCGCTATGATCACGATGATGTACAATTTAAACTAAGAAACCATATGCATGAAACTCAACCGCAAGAATACATGGAACGTGCTGAAAAAATCAAAAAAGCCCTCATGAGTTGAGTTTTCATTAACACATCTTGGTTATTTTATTATGTTTCAAGTTTTTTGTAGTGTCATTTTTTGTTGCTTT
>JAVEVJ010000056.1:0-6992 GCA_034005105.1 Acholeplasmataceae bacterium
ACCAACCCATGAAGGTGGTATGCATGAAGATGGATTTAAATTAGCCCTCACACGTATATTGAACAAATATGGTAGTGAATCGGGTATGCTTAAAAAAGATGATTCATTCTTAGGTGAAGATACACGCGAAGGTTTGACAGCTATCGTGTCAGTTAAGCACCCCAATCCACAATTTGAAGGACAAACAAAGACTAAATTAGGAAATCCAGAAGTTCGTGGTATTACATCACAGATATTCGGTGATGGTTTTGAGCGTTATCTTCTTGAAAATCCAACGGATGCTAAACTGATCGTTGAAAAATGTTTGATGGCTTCAAGAGCGAGAATCGCTGCCAAGAAGGCAAGAGAAGCAACACGTAGAAAGTCACCACTTGATGCTTTAGGATTTGCATCAAAACTAGCTGATTGCAGAAGTAAAGATCCTTCGATATCTGAAATCTATATCGTGGAAGGTGACTCCGCAGGTGGATCTGCTAAGCAAGGAAGAGAATCAGAGTATCAAGCGATCATGCCACTTCGCGGTAAAGTTTTAAACGTTGAAAAAGCGCGTATTGATAAAATATTAAGCAATAAAGAAATACTATCTTTGATTCAAGCTTTAGGAACAGGTATTGGTGAAGAGTTTGAAGCTGAAAAGGCACGTTACCACAAAGTGGTCATCATGACCGATGCTGATATCGATGGTGCACATATTCGCACACTTCTTCTAACATTCTTCTTTAGATTTATGAAACCACTGATCGATTTAGGTTATGTCTTTATTGCACAACCACCACTCTATAAGGTTCAATCAGGTAAACGTGTTGAATACGTTTATACCGATGATCAATTACAGCGCATTCTAGAAGAAATGGGTGGACGTCCATCGATTCAGCGCTACAAAGGTCTTGGTGAAATGAATCCAGAACAGCTATGGGAAACAACGATGGATCCAGAAAATCGTACGCTCCTTCAAGTATCACTGAAGGATGCGATGGACGCTGACCAGGTATTCTCGATGCTCATGGGTGAAGAAGTTGAACCAAGAAAACAGTTTATTCAAGAAAACGCAATCTATGCGAATAATATTGACGCATAAGAAAGGAGAACTCACATGGATCAAACATTAAATACAGAATCAACAAAAACCACAGAGGGTTTTGTAAAAGAAATCAATATTTCAAGTGAGATGAAAAACTCCTTCTTGAATTATGCGATGAGCGTTATTGTTTCAAGAGCTCTACCCGATATTCGTGATGGGCTAAAGCCCGTACAACGTCGTATCTTATACGCAATGAATGATTTAGGTATGTCAGCAGATAAAGCACATAAGAAGTCTGCACGTATCGTCGGTGAAGTTATTGGTAAATATCACCCACACGGTGATTCTTCTGTCTACGATGCCATGGTTCGTATGGCACAACCCTTTAACTACCGCATGCCACTTATTGATGGCCATGGAAACTTCGGTTCTGTGGATGGTGATGGTGCAGCTGCGATGCGTTATACCGAAGCTAGAATGTCAAAGATTGCAGGAGAACTCGTCAGAGACTTAGAAAAGAATACGGTCGACTATGTTGACAACTATGATGGATCAGAACATGAGCCATCCGTTCTTCCATCACGTTATCCCAATCTATTAGTCAATGGATCAACAGGGATTGCTGTAGGTATGGCTACCAATATTCCACCACATAACTTAGGTGAAGTTATTGATGGCTTGCTTGCATATATGGATAACGAACAGATTACAAATGTTGAACTCATGGAGTTCATTAAAGGACCTGATTTTCCAACAGGTGGACAAATTCTAGGTTTATCAGGACTTCGACAAGCTTATGAAACAGGTAGAGGAATTATTGCAAATAGAGCAACCGCTGAAATTGTTACACATAAAAACAAACAAGCGATTATTGTTACAGCTATTCCTTACGCGGTTAACAAGACAACACTGATCGAGCGCATAGCTGATATTGCAAAACAAAAGATCGTCGAAGGTATCACGGATTTACGTGATGAATCCAATCGTAAGGGTATGCGCATTGTGATCGAACTTAGACGCGATGTCAATCCTCATGTTATGCTCAATAATTTATACAAGCATACACAACTTCAACAGTCCTTTGGATTTAATATGATCTGTTTGATCAAGGGTCAACCACAAATGGTTACACTAAGAGACTTACTCAAACATTATCTTGATCATCAGATTGAAGTTATCCAAAGAAGAACGGTCTATGACCTTGAAAAAGCTGAAGCAAGACAACACATCTTAGATGGTTTAGTGATTGCACTTCATGATGTCGATCGTGCGATTGAAATCATCAAGCGTTCTAAGACAGGTGATGAAGCTAGAGATGCACTTATCTTTGAATATAAATTGACCGATATCCAAGCACGTGCGATTCTTGATATGCGTCTTCAGCGTTTAACAGGTATAGAAATCGAAAAGATCGAAGCTGAACTTGCCGAATTGATTATCAAGATTAAAGATTTCAAGGAAATCATTGAAAGCCACGCACGCAAGACAGATATTATCAAACAAGAGCTTCTTGAAATTAAAGAAAAGTATGCAGATCCACGCATGACGGAAATCAATTTACATGAAGACTTAAGTATTGAAGATGAATCTTTAATTCCTGTAGAAGATGTTATCATTACCGTAACGAACAATGGATATATCAAACGGATGAATGTCGATCATTATAAGACACAAAATCGTGGTGGTGTCGGCATGTCAGGTATTAAAGTTCATGAAGATGATTATGTCGAACATATTCGCATGACATCCACACACGACTATCACCTCTTCTTTACCAACAAGGGACGCGTCTATAAGATTAAAGGTTATAAAATCCCCGAAGGATCAAGACAGTCAAAAGGATTGCCAATTGTCAATCTTCTTGAGTTCCAAAAGGATGAAAATCTTGCTTCATTCACAAGCGTTAAAGATTTTGATACAGATGATGAATTCTTAACATTCATTACGAAGAAAGGTATCATTAAACGTACACCAATTAGGGAATATGCGAATATTCGTATGAACGGTATTAACGCGATTAATCTTAGAGAAAACGATGAACTTCTAAGCGTTGGACTCACCGATGGAACCAAAGATATCATTCTTGGAGCATCCAATGGTAAAGCGATTCGCTTTGATGAAAACGATGCGCGTGCGATGGGTAGAACCACTTCGGGTGTCAGAGGAATGGACTTAAAAGAATTAGATGAAGTTGTCGGTGCTGCGATGATATCAAATGATCAAGAAGAAATTCTTGTTATCACTGAAAATGGTTTTGGTAAGCGAACAAGTGTTGCAGAATACCGCAAACAAATCCGTGGTGGTAAAGGTGTGAAGACACTAAATGTCACCGAAAAGAACGGTCGCCTATCAACACTTCGTGCCGTATCAGATGATCAAGATCTCATCGTTGTATCAGATAAAGGTGTTGTCATTCGTACACACGTTGATCAGATTTCTCAAACGAAGCGAGCAACACAAGGTGTTCGTATCATTCGCTTAAGACCCGATCACAAGGTATCAACGATTGCACTAGTACCAAAACAAGAAGAGATTGAAGAAGACATTGAAAACGAAAACACATTTGTTCAAGAGTCACTTCATGTAGCTGAACCTAAAAAAGTCATTGAAGCTGCAGAACTCGCTCCAGATGAAGTCGAAGAAGTTGCTGAAGAAAAGATAACAACTGATTCACTTTTTGATGAAGAATAATTTAAACGTGAAGGATTGAATAGAAAAAATCAATCCTTCTTTTTTTGTGTGTATCCAGCGTATAAGGTGTTAACATATTCATCCATAATGCGTACAACTTCACACAAATTGAGTTATAATAAATGTTAACCGATGAAAGGGGAATAACGCGTGAAACATAAAAACCAGTGGACCGTTTACTTCATGTTTGTTTTGATGTTTTTTATACTCAATATCGTCAATACCTATTGGGTTACCGTGCAAGAACTCAATCGTTATATTGCCCCTTTTAGACATACATTTCTCGGTGAAATTAATGCCTTTCTTGGTAATTTTTCCATTTTATTCCTCCTGATGATCTTAGGATTTTTAGTCATCAAAAGACTGAAAGGCCGTATGATTTTCTTGATGGTTCTAACATTCTTCCTTAATCTCTTTATTTTTGGATTAGGTGTCTTTAATCTCTTCTTTGGGACAGCGTTCTCAATTCCTGCTAGTACCATCTTTTGGAATCCCGCTGATGGGTTTGCCATGGGGACTTTTTTAAATGCTATTTTGGAATTAATCACTTATTATCGTATTTTGGTATTTCTTCCCTTCTTTGCACTTTTGACCATCTATTTATTATCTAATCGAGAAGAACTAAAAACGATGGTACTCAAGGTAACCGTTAAGAAGTACCTTTCTTCAATACTGCTTGTTAGTGTGACCTTATTCACTTCCATTTTTTCATATTATGAGCAATACAAAACAACGCTACCGTTGAATGCTGTCAAGAGTACATTTGCCATCCAGAATTTAGGCGTCTATCCCTATTATGTTGGGGAAGTTATTGGACAACCATTTGATCTAGATCTTGTCAAATTTCTAGAACTTAACACGGAAGAAAAGTTAGCTGATGCGTACCAAGATTACAACAAAAACGTCGATAGTTATGTCAGTTTTTTTGACCAACAAACCTATAGCAACCGATTGACTCTGAGTCAAAGTGTTGATGATCTATTTATTGATGATACGCTTAAAAATGGTGATGAACTGCAGGGTCTACTTAAAGATAAGAATTTAGTGCTTGTTCATTTAGAATCCCTCAATACATTTTTAATGGAGGAGGAGTTAACGAGTTCTCGCATGCCCTTCTTCAATGCACTGATTGAACAGAGTTTCTACTTTAATAATTTTTACAACAACGTTGGTATGGGTGTCAGTTCAGATGGCGAATTAGCTGTACTTACGGGTCTCAATCCTTCAGGCGATCGTACGCTCTATTGGGAGTACAATAAGGATGCTTATCGACTTGACTCACTCATCGCTTATTTTGGTGATGCGGGATACTACAGAGAAGCTATTCATGGTGACAAAGAAAAGTTCTATAATCGTGATTTAATCTATCCAGAAATGTATGGCTTTGATCGGTTCTATTCTCTTGAAAGTTTTGTAGATAACGGCTATGATGTCGAGATGGGTTATCTCTATGACTCAACCGATAACAAGTATCATATTTCACCCTGGATATCGGATTATCATCTTGCTGATTTTACTGCAAACCACGGAGCATCACTCATCAATACATATGGCTCAGTTATGCTTTTTCCAGTGACTATGATGCCACATACACCCTATGAATTTGATCCTAACGGTGTGCGTTATGATGTGTATCCAGAGATCTCAAGATTGATCAGCAGAGTGACCTTAAACTATATCAATTACGTCGATTATGTTGATGATATTTTAAAGCGTTTTTTCATCAGCGAAACCGGTGTTGATCAAACACTTGATAACAGTGTTTACATCTTTTATAGCGATCATGGATCGGGGATTAAAAACGGTGATTTAGATCTTATTTTTAATCGTGAAATTTCGGTGATTGAGACAAGACAAATTCTTCAAAAAGTTCCCGCTTGGATCTATGTCCCAGGTGATGAAATGGTTGACTATGGAACGTTTTCTATTCGAAAGGGACTATTGACAGGAACACAACCTTTAGTTAGAAGTCAAGTGGATTTATATCGAACAGTCATTGAGCTCTTTGATCTACCTGTGGGTAGTGATCCCTACTTTGGTGTTCATGGATTATCAAAAGAAAAAACGTTTGCTTTAGACAACCGTTTAATGGATGTTGTAACAGATGATTACTTCTATTCGATGAGAAATCCTAAGAAGATCTACCCACTGGATCAAGAAGTGGATGAACTCACCTATCACTATATTTTGAGATATAAGCAGCTCTCTGATATTATGATATCTAAAGGCGATATGCAGATGATGATTAAACAGGCATTGGAGAACACCTATGGATCTTAAGCAAGTCATCAAAGATCCGATCTATTTAGCGCTCGTAATCTTTGTTATAATTGCCATGTTTTTCGGTGGATTTTACGGTAACTTTCTTATCCTATTTTTAGGATGGAATTTACTGCTTGCTGGATTTACCTATTTCTTAGTTGATATCTTCATCTACCTTAGAAAGAAGCGTAGCCACATAGCATTAGTTCTTTTGATTTGGTTCATGTTTATTCTCTTCTTTCCAAACACGATTTATGTCATGACCGATTTCATTCATCTTGAAAACTATCAATTTTTCATTGATTATGCAGAAATCTATCGATATGTTCTCATGGACTGGGTTGTCTTAATGATCATAACGATAGGAGCACTTCTTGCAGCAAAAATAGGCATTGAATCACTCGAAAAGATGAAACCCTATCACTTTGAGTGGATTAAAAAGCATTATGTTATCTACCTTGGATTGCTCTTTCTAGCATCATCGATTGGTATTTATATTGGTAGATTCATTCGACTTAATTCATGGGAATTTCATCAGATAGTGAGTGTCATCCCACAGATTATTCAAAAATTTTCATTTTTTATTGGATTCATCGGAATCTATATGATGATTCATCTAACCGCTTATTTTGTGATGAGTTCACACGCTATCGGTTATACTGAAATTAGAAAACAGACGGAGGAATAAAAAAATGCGCGTATTAGTTGTTGGCGGAGCAGGATATATTGGTTCTCATGCAGTATTAGAACTGATTAAAGACGGTCAAGAAGTTGTTATACTCGATAACCTATCATCTGGGTATATGGAGCTTGTTCATCCCAAAGCCACCTTTTATAAAGGTGATATTCGCACAAAAGCAGATGTTAAAGCAGTCTTTGAACGAGAAAAAATCGATGTTGTCATGCATTTTGCTGCTAAGATTATCGTTCCAGAATCTGTAGAGATACCTCTTGCTTATTACTACAACAACGTTGAAGGTGTACGAATTCTTTTAGAAGTTATGAAAGAATTCAATGT
>JAVEVJ010000057.1:0-6857 GCA_034005105.1 Acholeplasmataceae bacterium
ATAGATGCAATCACCAAACTGACAATCGCCCAATTTTTTTGATAGATTTTACATCTTTCAGCGGTTAAAAAGGTGAGTAACAACAAAATGATGTTAATAACAATCTCAAGTGCAATCAAATGATTCGGTATAATCTGAGTCGGTGTAATGATTCGAAAGAGTGCAACAACAGAAAATGCCAGACCCAAAAGAATCAGTGCATATCCCAACTTATTGGTTTGATAATGCATCTTATCAGCTTTAATGTTCATTGATCAATAACTCCTTGATCAGTTTTTTACGTTCCTTTTGTGCTAACGCTTTATGTATGGTAAAAACAAGCAATAAAACAGCAACGACTAAAATAAAATAACTCAAATAAGTACCTTGTTCAAAAACAGCATAACTCTTTGCACCAGCACCGTGTGTAGCATAAAGATAGCTAGGCACTTCATCTTCTGTTAATTGAGCATACATTTGATGTAAAACTCGGTTGTAATAAATCGTTAAAACTGCTTTAACTATCATTAAAACCACGGTAATTATGCTTAAAAGAAAGTTACTCAAATAGTACTTTTTCCGTTTGATACTACCAAATGCTAGGTTGAGTAAAACAACAATAATCGTGAAAAACCCCAAATCAACCATCATATGATTCGCTGTTTGTGAAGCACGGAAAAAACTAGCACCTCTTGTCTCTGTGACAATTCCAGCCCAGTTTGTTGTATAACCAAGTGCATAGATAAAATAGCTCACTACACTTATTAATACAAGGGTTTGTATGAGTATTTGTCGTTTTCGATAGATCCAATGAAGAGCACTGATCAGTGCTTTTTTCATAAGTACAACCTCTCTTTTAAACATAATCTATATCATGAGTCTCCGGGAGGTTGCCCTCCCGGATTCATGATTTATAAATTTTTACTGATTAACGCGTGCAATAGCGTTGTTTAAAGCTTTCTTGTAAACTTCGGTGTATGTGTTAACTTCATTGATGATAATCATGGTTGATAAGTAGGTTTCTCTTGTTACAGATCCACCTTCACCACTAAATCCGTATTTGACAAGAATAGGTAAACTATTATTTGCCCAGATGTCATCAAATGTTAGTGCTGCAATATCTGCTGATTCATCCGCAGTTAATGCAAAGACAGTTGGGACAAATTGATACCAAGGATTGTCGCTTTCATAAACACCTGCTAAGCGGAAAGTACCTGCTTGAACAGCTACGTTGATGCGTTCAATACCTGTCTTACCCTGTGGTGATAATGTCTGATATTCCAAACCTAACGAACGAATATGGCCGATAGGCATCGTTGCACCGACAAAACGTCTTAAGTAGTTAATCATATTACCAGATGCAAGATCTTGCATTTCTTCCATTGCGTCTTCACTAATCGCTGGGATTTCAACACCATTGTATTCAAATGTTCCATCAATCCAACCAGCAGGTCCGTAGAGATGGATATTACCGATTGCATCATTTGATGAATAATCATAGAGTTGATCAAACAATGTGAGAACACGCGCAAGCTTTTCAGGATCTGATTCAACGTGTGCAGGAATACCCCAAGCTTCTGATTTAACAGCACGAACGCCTTCTGAGAAATGGAAATATTCACCATCACCCATCCAATCAACAACAGGAGGTAATACAGTTTCAAAACGGAATGTTGGATCTAGCTTTATAGCTTCTGCAATATATCCATTAGGAGTTGATGATGCATTGTAGTCATAGGTCATAAAACCATTCGAACCTTTAAGTAAGTTAGCTCTCCAGTCATAATTTGATCCTTCATCAAAGTTTGATGGAATCAAGCCATCATTATACATTCTGGAAAGTTGATCAACTGCATCATAGGTTATATCCTGTACGCGAGCATCTTCAACGATACCATCTTCATTAAAGTATGCCCATTGATAACGAGAGAAAGCACCACGAACACCATACATTTCAAGACCTCTAAAGAAGTTTCTAATACGTGATGTCTGGCTTGTTCTAGCAAAGTAAACTTCAACTGCACTGAGTGGATCAGCTTCTGTGTTCGTACCTGTACCAAATTCACGTGTCAAATATGCTGGATTTGCTTTAATGACATACATGAGTGCTGCAAGTTCATCGGTATCATAAGCTGCATCTGTTCCAACAAAGACATCGGATAACTTGTCATAACCTTGTTCACCATAGACTTCGTCCATGTAGGTTCTAAATGCAGTTGCCATCGTTGCACCAGTCTTCGTTGGTAAATCGCTTAAAATGTCAAGAATGTTTTCAGTGTGTGCTTTGGTAACGGTACGTGTTGTACCATCTGCATTGGCAACCAATACATCAACATCCATATTATCGGGTGTGACTTTTTCAACGGTAAATGTACCCGCATAAGTTGTAGCATCAAATGTTGGTGATGCAACATCTAGAATGTCTTGTACCCAGTCAATACGCATGAGGAACATCTGTTCGATTTCACCAAAACCATCAAAGTAAGGTGTATAGTAGATTCCACCATTTGCAGATGTCATGGATGCTCTAACTGAAGGATTTTCTTGTAAGAATCTGCTTAAATTAGGCATATAACCAAGATATTTAGATAGATCAACAAAGTTTCCTGTTACACCATATTCAGATAGATCTGCAGCGGTGCTGTTGATCACGTCTGCACCAGCAAAACCAGTGGTTGCATAGGTGTCAAATTGATCATTGGTGTTACCTGATTGTTTGACATCAACAAAATCAATATTGAGGAGTTCACCAATTGTTTCCCAAACGGGCATTAGACTACCATCACTATAGGTTTTGCCATTGAGTGCATGATAAGGATCGCCTTCTTGGAATAAGATACCACGACCTTCATAGTTGATTGCTGTATTAACCGTTACTTCATCTTCTGATTCCAATAAGAAGTTGCTTACTGAAATATCAAAGGTTGTGGTCTTTCCACCAAATGCTACGGTAATAACTTTCTTACCATAGACTGTCGAACTGAAGCCGCTGAATACAGGTTCGTTATCTTCAAGAACGCGTGTTGTGCCATCACTGTAGAGTGCGTTAATGACGATACCATCCTTGCTAAATGTTCCACCAATACCATACATGGTTTGATAGGGCAATTTAGCAACCTGAAGTGCCAAGAGAGTTACAGGAGCTTCTGGATCACTGACAACAATTGTAAAGGTTGCTGTCTTTCCACCTGATGTAACCGTTATGGTTTGTGCACCTGATTGGTCACCATTAAAACCAGAAATGGTGTAATCAGCTGTGGTTAAGATCGCTGTTGAACCGTCTGAATAGAATGCTGTAACTTGCAGACCCGTTAAATCAAGTTCATCTGAACCAAGCTCATAAGTTGCTTGTGTTGGCGCAGATTCAATTGCTATTGCAACGAGTGTCTTTTCAGGTACTTCAGTTTCTTCACCACCATCGATACATCCGACTAAAGCAATGAGTGATAACAACATAATCATCACTGCAAAAACTTTCTTCATACTTTCTTTCCTCCACTTTCTTTTTTATTCTTTAACCCCACCCACATTGACACCTTTTGCAAAGTATTTTTGCAAGTAAGGATAGACAATGATTATGGGGATAATAGACATGACAATCATCGCATACATGTAACTGTAAGGCGAATAAGGTAAATCTGTTATGGACGCATTCTCATCAGTTAGAAAATCGGTTAGATAGCGTCTTAAGAAAACCTGCAGGGGATGCTCATTGTTGTTGTTAACCAAGATTAAATTCCAGAAATATCCATTCCATCTGGAAAGTGCATAAAATAATGTAACTGTTGCAAGTGCTGATTTACTCATGGGTAGATATACATTAGTGAGCACTTGAAATTCATTCGCACCATCAACAATTGCTGCTTCTTCAATTTCCTTGGACACACCACTAAAGTAATTTCTTAACAAGATGACATTGAACGCTTGAACACCAAATCCGTAGACGATCCCCCATCTAAAATCGACACCAAACATTCGATAATTGAGGAAGGTAGGAATCAAACCTGCAGAAAACCACATCGTGAAAACAATAATAAAGTTAATCTGTCTTCTAAAAACAAGTCGTTCTTTCGATAAGGCATAAGCTGCAGCAATGGACAATCCCATTGAAAAGATGGTTCCAAAGAAGGTGTAAAACAAGGTATTTGTGTAGGCATTCCAAAATCCTTTTTCGGTGATGACACCAATCATGGCATGCATTTGAAAATCTACAGGTAAGAAGATAACAGCTCCTCTTTCAAATGCTGTTTTTCCTGATACAGCCGCCGAAATTGTGTAGATAAATGGGTAAAGTGCAGCTAATGCAAACAGAGTAGCAATCGAATACGCCAATATTTTAAATATAAGTTCTGTGCGATCCAGTCGTTTCATGTGCTACCTCCTAAAACAGCGATGTGTCAGACACACGGCGACTGATGAAGTTGGCACCGAGGACTAAAAACATAGCAATGATGGAATTGAAGAGGTCAGCTGAAGCTGCGACATTTAAAACACTTCCTGTAGGATCCATCAATCCACCCATTCGTGCAACAAACGTTGAAATAACATCCGCTGTCGAATAGGTTTCAACATTGTATAATAGGATAACTTTTTCATAACCAACACTCAAAATTTCACCAATTCTCAATATGAGCATAATGGTTAATGTTGGAGCCATACCGGGTAATGTCACATAACGTATTTGTGATAGTTTGGATGCACCATCAATACGTGCAGCTTCATAATTGGTGGGACTTATCGCCATGACTGCTGCAAAATAGACGATTGAGCCATAACCGGCACCTTCCCAGATACCCGATACAATATAGATAGATCTAAAGTATTCAGGTCGTAAAAGCATGCGTGTACCCGGTTCAATCACCCCGAGATTGATAAAGAGTGTCGATAGAATACCAGGAGCTTGAATGTTATTTCCACCATACAACATCAAGGTGATAATGGATGTGATAACAACTGTAGAAATAAATTTCGGTAGATAGGATAATATTTGAACGACACTGCGATAAACATCATTTTTTATTTCACTGAAAAACAGTGCTAAGATAATTGGAACTGGAAAACCAAAGATTAATCCATACATGGAAATGGCAAACGTATTTCTAAATGCTTGCCAAAACTGTGTGGCATAGATACCTTTCACAAGCGATCTAAATGCATAAAATCCTGAAAATGGTGAATCACCAATCGAGACGGTTAGGACCGTTTGATTCTTAAAAGCTGCTAAAATACCATAAATGGGCATATAACGAAAGATGAAGAAAAACAACATCACAGGTATGAGCATCACATAAAGAGGCCAGTCCTTTTTGATCTGGTTCCAGTAGCGATGCCATTTCGTCCGTTCGATTTCTTCGAGAAATAACTCATTCTTGATATCATCGATAGACATGGTGTTAAGATCTTTGTTGTATCTATTCTTCATATCACTAACGTCCCTCTTCTTTTTTACGTTCCTCGATGGAACGAAGTAGGTAACCTTTCATATCGACAAGCAGATCCTCTTGTTTGGATGCAATAAAGAGAATGATCCAACCGAGGATAAAGTTAACACTGTGTCTGATCAGCAATGTTAACCACTGGAGTTCACCCATTAGATGAGACGCATAAGCTTGGAATAAAAACATCAATGCATAGCCGCTCACAGAATAAAGAGATAATAAAAGAAATTCTTCCTTGATACGATTTCTTTTAAAAACTTTAAACCAAATCATTGATACTGCCGTTGAAGCTATACTGAGTAGATAAACCATTGTTGCAAGTATATGGTCATCACGGTAAAGGATCACATGGAGCAATATAGTGACTCCTGGTAATACAAGCGCTTTGATATCCCATCTGATATAGGCGATGAGCATCACAGGTATCGATAGTGCAACATAGAGGAAGACGAGATCTGATCTGCTGGCAAAATAACCAACAACATCGACAATGATCGCGATAACACATAAGGTGAGCAAATCAAACATCATAAATTTCTTGATTGTCAAAGCGTTCACTCCTCTATATAATATAGGTAGATTTGAAAGGTAGGTCTTAGAATGAAACTCTATCTAGAACCCAGTCAATCTATTCAGAGAACATTGGATCAATACCCTATAGATGAAACGATTGATTTATTTCTTTCACCGGGTATATATCATGAGAAACTAAGAATTAAACATCATCATTTGACGATCTACGGTTCAGGTGTTGATCGCACCATCATAACATATGCAGATTATGCTTATAAGATGCATGAGGATGGTCTTCTATTTAACACCTTTAGAACCTTTACCGTAATGATTCTAGGTAACCACGTACATCTACATGATCTAACGATTGAAAATACGTGTGGATCGGGTTTTACAATTGGTCAAGGTGTCGCACTGTCACTTCTTGGAACCTTCACCAAACTTTCAAACTGCAAGATCACAGGTCATCAAGATACACTCTTCATTGGACCCCTTCCAAGAGACTTAAATGATCGTTATGATCACTTCTTGCCCCTTGAGGAAAGATCGGATCAGATCACCTATCACCACTTGATCAATACCACGATTGAAGGTGATGTCGATTTCATCTTTGGTAGTGGGTCAGCTCTTTTTGAATCCTGTCATGTGATTGCTACTGCTAAGGGTTATATCAACGCACCATCGACCTATCAAACGTTTCCCTATGGTTTTGTTTTTTGGAAGTCTACCATCACTTCCCAAACTCAAGACGATGTTTATCTAGCAAGACCTTGGAGAGAACACGGTGCAGTGATGTTTATCGATTGCACTTTTCAAGGTAAATTTGCAGACAAACGATATGATGCTTGGGATAAAAAAGAGATGAGATTTCAAGAAACACCTTATATTCCTTCAGATTTATCAACTGAACTGTCGAAGGAGGAGAAG
>JAVEVJ010000058.1:0-6677 GCA_034005105.1 Acholeplasmataceae bacterium
GTCAAGATAAGATCAATGGTATCATTTGCTGACTCATCAACATCATTGATCATCAATCCTAGATCACCATAGTAGTTGAACTCATTGGTTGCTTGTGAACTGATATCAGCAACCGTCTGTGATGCCTTTAAGGTTACATCATCTGAAACATGGATATCAAGTGTTACAAGTTCTGAAAATCTTAAATTGCTTAGTGATGTTTTTCCAGAACCGTAGAATCCAAAGAGACCACCAACAAAGAAGTACTTATTGACATCTTCTTCATGTTCGTTCTTTTCATGGTTTAGGCTAATCGAGCCACTATAGAGTGATTGATTGACACTGCTATAGGCAATACCTGCAATACCACCCACATAAACTGAATAGGTGCCTTTAGTTGTTCCCGTGATCGTTCCATAATCTAAGTCGATCGTGATATCTCCTGTTGAAATCAAATGTTCAACTGATTTACTGACGTTTCGTCCATTGTGGTAACCGATGATACCACCGACATTGATGGTAATATCGCGATCTTTGATGCTTGCTCCTTCAGCAGATACGTTAAGATCTGTATTTGATTCAACATATTTAACAACACCATCTTCACCGAGATGTCCTACAACACCACCGACACGAATACGTCCATAGGCTGTTGTCTTGAGTGTTATGTTTGTGGTATCTAAGGTTGCATGTTCAACAATACCTTTTGATTCACCGACAATACCACCCACATACGCTTGAATACTCGATGATGTTGAATAATTTATTTGACTGTTGGTTACATTGACATTTTCTATCTTACCTGTAGCTCCTGAAATATATCCCGCTACGATACCAACTCTTGATGATGTTGACATGGCAAGCGGTGTTTCATCAGTACCTATCGTTACGTTGTCAAAATTAACATTTTTAATCGTTCCTGTGGATACAAAACCAAAGACGCCTGTATAGGTTACTATTTTTCCAAATGCTATATTTTTAAGTGTAAATCCTTGACCATCAAATGTTCCAGAAAAAGCTGAAGAAAATGGAGAAACGTATGTTTCGCCTGAGAAATCAAGATCGTTATCGAGAACATAATTGCCTGCACGATTATTAATCATGGCTTCAAATTCATCCACAGTGGTAATATGTACAATCTCTGTCGATGCGAGATTAAATGTTTTTTCCTCAAGAATTACTAAATTTCTACCCACGGTTGCATAGATCTTCAAAGTGTATGTCATCTCATTATCTAAGTTACTAAATGTGTGTGTGACTTCACTGAAGACATCCATAAAATCCTTGGTTGCTGCTTGCTTACTTTCATCATCAAAAAGAGAGACAGTGACTGCTCCAGTAACTTCAGATTTGGGGTCTTCAATTTTGAACTTGAATGTTACTAGGGTTTGTTCAACTTCAAAAAATGTAATTTCAGCTGTCACATCGCCTGCTTTATTATCCTTACATGCCATTAAAACAACAGATACGATAAGGATTGAAATGATTAACAATATACGTTTCATAATTCACCTCTAAGTTGAGAAATTGTTTGATCGAGTCGTTTGATGACACGATCTTTACCGAGCAGTGCAAGCGAGATCGGTAGTGAAGGACCATGATTGTCTCCTGTAGTTGCTATACGCAAACTCATAAAGAGTGGTTTACCCTTCGTTTGCGTATCAAGACCTGTCTGTTTGATCAGTGGTTCGATAGCTTCAGGTGTAAAATCACTAAGCCATAAATGATTTCTAAACGTTTCAAGTACAGAAAGACTTGCGTTATCGATTAAAAACTGGAAGGCTTCTTCTTTTAAAACAAATTGATCGTGGAAAAATGCGTTGTGTAGATTGACGATTTCGCCGATATAGCTCATCCGATCCTGGAGAATTCCAACGAGTAGATTGAGCCAATCATCTGTAGGTATATGGATACCTGCCTTTTCTAAGTAGGGACGACATTTAGCTGCTAACTCTTCAACAGATAGCATTTTGATGTACTTGCTGTTGATATAAGCGAGCTTATCTTTGTCAAACATCGCAGGTGCTTTGGATAATCTAGCAGGATCAAACTGATCAATGATCTGTTCTTGAGTTAGTATTTCCTCATTCGTTGTTGGTGACCAACCTAAAAGGGAAATAAAATTGAACATTGCTTCAGGAAGATAACCCATATCTTGATATTCTCGAATAAACTGAATAACGTTTTTGTCTCGTTTCGATAATTTTTTCTTTTGTTCATTGACGATGATTGTCATATGACCAAATTCGGGTACTTTCCAACCAAAGGCACGATAAACCAAGATTTGTTTGGGTGTATTAGTTATATGTTCTTCTCCGCGTAGGACGTGTGTGATCTTCATTAGATGATCATCGATAACAACAGCAAAATTATATGTTGGGATTCCGTTATCTTTCACCATGATCCAATCTTCAACATCTTTGGAATGAAACTTAAGTTCTCCGCGTACTAAATCTTTAAACGTGAGTTCAACATCACCAGGTACTTTAAAACGAATCGCGTACTTGTTTGAATTCTCACGATACTCTTTGTATGCATAACCCATTTCAAGCAATTTTTCTGCATATTCTTTGTAGAGATCAAGTCTTTCTAATTGACGATAAGGTCCATAGGATCCACCTTTGTCAGGTGATTCATCCCAGTCAAGACCTAACCATTTGAGGTTTGACAATTGTGACTCTTCACCGCCAGGTACATTTCTTAAGACATCGGTATCTTCAATTCGTACAATAAAATCGCCACCGAAGTGACGTGCGAAGAGATAATTAAAGAGTGCACTGCGTGCATTTCCTATATGTAATTGTCCGGTTGGACTTGGTGCATAACGTACTCTAACTTTGTTTGGCATATTGATCCCATCCTTGCATGCACTATTGATTATACAATAATCAGTTTTATTTAACAACTCATTCTAAAAATAACGAAAATTACTCATAATTGAGTGTTCCCGTATAACCAATGGAGCGCAGATATGTATTGGCTTGTTTACGCGTCTTGAAGATCACAATCTTATCCTTGTATTCGATTTGAAACTTCTTGAGTAGGTCTCTTGAATCTTTCTTTCGACCGCCAAATAGAATCCATAAAATAAAACTTAGATTCAGTTTTTCTTTGCATCCTTCGCAAACAGAATCACGTGTCTGATTATGATATTTGAAACGCCGAACAATCGCTCCATAAAGACATTTAAAACGATTGAAGTTAAAAAGAAATATTTGATCTGCTTCATCAAAGCGCTCGGTAGCTAGGCGTCGATAGAAACCATCGATGATCCAAGATCCACCTTTCATAAATGAGCGTATTTCTTCTTCGACAACCTTTTTATCTCTTTCAACCCAGTTAGCTTCGAAGAATATTTTATCGATATGCAATATGGGTAAATGATAAACACCTGCTAGGCGTTTTGAAAATGTAGATTTACCAGAGCTTGAGTGACCAATGACTGCAATTTTCATAAATTTACTCCACCTCTTCGAGTACAGCTAACAAGCTGCCCTTTATCTTTTTCGCTTCACCTTGTTTAACAAAGATCATCGTGATCATTGCCAGTGCAACAAAGAATGCTGCATAAGGAAATAAGATGATCCGTCCATATTGATCCATGAGCACACCTGATAAAATCGGTGTGACAATTTGTGCTGACATAGAAGCTGCGTAATAATAACCCGTATAGCGTCCTACATCATATCCTTTAGACAGTTCAACCACCATGACGTAGGTATTGATACCAATCATGGTCCAACCGATACCTGCAAGTGCAATCATACCTGCAATCAACCACGATTGTCCCTCGTTGATCTGTGTTGCGTAAATCATCGCTAGAACCATTAATGCCATACCGATCATAATCGTTTTCTTACGTCCTAAGATCATGGATAGAATACCGATAGGGACAATTGCGATTATGACGACAGCTTGTGCGATGATAAATTGATAATCAAAGTAGTTGAGATTTAAGACTTTAGGCAGATAGTCTGCAAGTTTGCTCATGACAGCATTGTATCCCATAAAGAGCAAAAAGACAGATGCAAGCATAAAATATAGTGACATTCTTCGTTTGAACGTCAAATTTTTGAGTGTCTTTTTAGGTTGATTTTGAAATTGATCAGGTGCTAGACCCAATTTTTGATCGAGCGCTACTTTTTCTTTAACCAATGCGGGTTCTTTGACCTTCCAAAGAAAGATCCCCAGTGTCAAAAGCATGACAACACCGACGATCACAAAGACAATTCCGTGATAATCATAGGCATTTTTATTTAGTCCGGATAGCATAATGATATAAACTGCAAGAATACCTCCGACCGCTCCCATTAAGGTAATGATGGCGTTTGCCTTTGATCTTAAAGGTTTAATCGTGACATCAGGCATCAGAGCAACCGCGGGTGATCGAAAGATAGCCATCGAGACGAGTGAAATAAATAAAATGGTTGAAAAAATAACGAGATTGGTGGGATCTGTCGCTGTGACTTCCCATGCTCTTTCAGATAAATATTTGTAGTAAAGATCTTTGATGGTGGATAGATCTCTATTATTGAGTATTTCGCCATTGTTTTCTAAAATATCTTCCATGGGTGTTTTGATCGTATCTTCCCATAAAAGTAGTTTTTGACCACTTAATCTACCTTCATTATGAGCGAGATATCTTTCAGCTTCCATCTGATCAATCACAAGATACCAATGACTTCTTTCAGATGTTTCAACATCATCACCGAAAGCAACATTATAGTGTTCTTCAATGATATTGGTTGACTGAATTTGAAGTGTTTGGTGATAATCAGCATAGGATAATGCCATGAAGGCAAATGCTGAGAGCAGAGTCCCTACGATGATATAAGGTGTTCTTCTCCCCAGTTTGGCATTACTTTTATCTGATAGGGCACCAAAAAGTGGCAGTAAAATAACCGCCATAATGTTGTCCACTGCCATAACGATTCCTGACCACGTCTGATTGAGTCCAAATTTATCAATCATGGTGCGTGCAATCATCATGTCATAGGTTTGCCAAAATAAGGAAATGATAAAGAAAATCAAACCGATATAAACAATCTTCTTGTAGTTCAATTTCATAATTTCACCTATACGACAATATTATAACATAAAAAAAGAAAGGGACCCAATAGGGTCCCGTTTGAATTAACGCTTCGAGAATTGTGATGCTTTTCTTGCTTTCTTTAAGCCATACTTCTTTCTTTCCTTGGAACGAGGATCTCTCGTAACAAGTCCTGCAGGCTTTAAAGTAAGGCGAAGTTCTGGATTGATTTCCATCAGTGCACGTGTGATACCTAAACGGATCGCACCAGCTTGTCCTGATAGACCGCCACCGTAAACGTTGACAGAGATATCAAACTTACCTTCACTCTCAGTAAGTGCTAATGGTTGAAGTACGTCAAGACGTACTGCAGGTGATGGCAGGTAATCTTCGAATTCACGACCATTGATCAAAAATGATCCTTTACCGTGTGTGAGAATGACACGTGCCACTGAACTCTTACGACGTCCAGTTCCTAAGTATTGTACTTTTTCTTTTGCCATGACTCATTATACCTCCAATTTTTCTGGCTGTTGTGCAATGTGTGGATGTTCTGCTCCAGCATAGACAAAGAGTTTCTTTGCCATCTGTGAACCTAAAGTTGTGTGGGGTAACATACCAATAATTGCCTTTTCCGCCATACGTGTTGGAAATTTAGCCATAACATCTTTTGCAGCTGTTTCCTTAAGACCACCGCTGTAACCAGAATGACTATAATATTTCTTCTGATCCCATTTTTTACCAGTTAATTCAATTTTATCAGCATTGATAACGATGACATAATCACCACAGTCTACATGAGGAGTGTAGATTGGCTTATGTTTGCCACGTAAAACGCTTGCGACTTGAGTAGCTAAACGACCCAATGTCTTTCCTTCTGCATCGACAACGTACCACTTGCGTGTGATCGTTTGTGCGTTTGCCATAAATGTGTTCATTTAAAGTTCTCCTTATATTCTTTGGGGTATGAATTTAAGGGCTGTAAGTGGATAAAACTCATGTACCTATGTCATATTACTATAATTAATAGAAATTGTCAACTGTTTTCAGTTGATAATGAAGGGGTTTTGTATCATCGGTTTTTAGGCATTTTAGGGGTTACCAAATGATTCGTTATTTGATATAATAGACCTATCATATCTTGGGGTGAAAAAAATGAAAGAAACGAAAAGCTTAAAGGCTATCTTAGTCTTTATTGTCTTGTTTTGTGTCTTCTATAATCTACTTATTAATCAGCTTTTAAAATCATTTGATCAATACATCACTGATAATAATTTCTTTGTGATTCGTTACGCATCCGTTGATCAGATGGATGAATGGAGTTTGGTACCTCAGTTTATGAACTGGCTACTGGTTGTGTCATTCGTTTTTTTCATGGTTGTTTTAATTCTTAGAATCTACATCAATAAAGAGATGAAGATAAAAAAACGAGCTCAGATGTGAGCTCATTTTTTTACATTATGTTTATTGAGTTGTTCAATGGCCCATTGATAGTGTTCAGCCATACATCCATCGAGTAAACCGATAACCGGTTGCTTAATCACTTTGTAGTAAGGTGTAAAGATGGCTTCTTGTGATAGACTTTCTATTAAATACATCGCTTCATTATGTGAGTTTTCAAACAAAAGCATTGTGTCATTAAAATCATGCATTTGTGCTTCAAGCCAGA
>JAVEVJ010000059.1:0-6634 GCA_034005105.1 Acholeplasmataceae bacterium
GGTTTTTCAAAACCGCATCTGCAGTTCCTAAATACCAGTAGTTATGTGGCTGTAACAGTGTCACACCTGCATCTCTTCTATCCAAATCCCAAGGTTTACCAGATCCAATATGCTCGTTGAGTGAAAGCGGAAGGTATTGGGTGAGTATCCCGATATCATAGATGCCTGATTGTGTACAATTGCTCAATGTAAAATCAATGATTCGAAATTTACCCGCAAAAGGCATGGCAGGTTTGCTACGGCGTTGTGAGAGTATGTCGAGACGCGTTCCTTTTCCACCGGCTAAGATTAGTGCTAAAGTTTCCATTGTTTACACCCCTAATATGATATGGTAAAGATTTTCATAAGATAATGCCATTTGTTTCAAACTAAAATCTTGTTTCATCGCTCGCTTGACGAGCATATTCCAATGTCTTGGATTATCGTGATAAAGAGAAATAGCTTCAAATAACTTCTCTTTAAATTCATACGCATCATAATTGGCAAAACTAAATCCTGTACCTTCACCTAAATACTTGTTGTAGGGAATCACGGTGTCCTTTAAACCACCTGTTTCTCTAACAACAGGTAATGATCCATAGCGCATCGCAATCATTTGACCTAATCCACAGGGTTCAAAGCGGGAAGGCATCATGAAGATATCGGATGCGGCATAAAGCTTATGTGCAATCTCTTCATTAAATCCGATATAGTGACCCACTTTTTGAGGATACTTTAACGTTAAATGTCTGAAATAATCTTGATAGGAATCATTACCAGACCCCATGAGAATAAAGCGTGCATTGCCGTATTCAATAACCTCTTCAAGCGTTTGGGTCATCAAATTAATCCCTTTTTGTGTTGCCAAACGACCAATATAGACAATGAGTGGGACTTTGACATCGACATCTAGATCAAAGTGATGCAATATCGCTTCCTTGTTTTTTTGTTTACCTATCTTGGTTTTTACTTCATCATAATTAAAATCAATTAAGTGGTCCGTTTTAGGATCAAACACCTGATCATCAATACCATTTAGGATACCTATAAAATCCGAATGCCGTTTTTCAAGTGCTCCATCTAATGTGAATCCATATTCACTGGTTAACACTTCATTTCGATAGGATGGGCTCACCGTATTGATCTTGGTTGCACGTTCAATACCAGCTTTTAAGAAATTAACGCGATCAAAATGAATATAGGTGTAATTGAACTCAGTATTAAAGAAGCGCGAGACATAGGTATCAAATGATCCCTGATATTCAAGGTTATGGATGGATAACAAGGTATGAATCGAAAAATAAGAATCATCTCGATGACGATAATGCTCGTCGAGCAGATAGGGAACCATACCGGTTTGCCAATCATTTAAATGGAGGATATTGGGATAGAAATCAAATGCTTTAAGACCCTCTAGAATAGCATATGAGAAACAAGCAAATCGTTCGGCATCATCGTTATATCCATAAAGTAAATCGCGTTCAAAATAGTGCATGTTTTGAACAAAAATATAGGGGATATCCTGATGGATAAGTTCAAAGTAGTGAACGGTCGTCTCAATACCTCCCATACCGATAGCAGCTGCACCTAAATACTTCATGTCTTTATGATGTTTTTGTATTGCACGATAATAAGGAGTAATGATGCGTACATCATGACCCAATTTTCTCAGTGATTTCGGTAAAAAAAGAGCCATATCAGCCAGACCTCCGGTCTTGCTGAAAGGAAATGCTTCGGAACTGCAGAATAATATTTTCATGCGGGTCACCTCAGACTTTGCTCTTTGTATGGATATTGATACCTTTATTATACATGATGAAAACGGTTTTATCAATGAAACAAAACGTCAATTAAGATGTAAAAACAAGTCAAAGTATGTGAACTATGTTTATGAATGTGATATACTTGAGGAAAGAATGATGAGAAGGTGATAGATATGACAAAAGAAAAGTCGTGTGGGGCAGTCATCTTTCGTAAACATCAAGATAAATATCAGTTTGTTTTAATACAGCAGCGCTATGGTCTACATTTTGGTTTTCCTAAAGGGCATGTTGAGAAAAACGAAAGTGAGCGCATGACAGCGAAACGAGAGGTTAAAGAAGAAACAGGGTTAGATATAGAAATATTTGATCAGGTAAAAGCGAAAACATCCTATTCTCCAAAGCGTGGAGTCATCAAAGACGTCGTATATTTTTTAGCGAAAGCCTTGTCTTTTGATATCAAACCACAGGAAGAAGAGATAGCACATGCTGTTTGGGTTGATGCTTCAGATGTTTTAGATCACTTGACCTATCCCAATGATAAAAAATTGTTTTTATCACTGTCTAAAAAAGTAATGATTGACTTGTAGTTATAATATTGACGAAAATTAGAAGATCACGAATTTGCCGTTATCTTTTTTAATGATTCAAATGAATAACAATCAACGGGTATGAAACTTCTGATGAAAACTAAATGAAAATAATGAAAAAAAAGTTATGAGATGACGTAGCTCTCATGGTTATGATACAATTAAACGTGGAGATACGATTAACAAATATATAAGGAGAAATATATGATTATCGGAACTGTTCGTGAAATAAAGAACAAAGAGTATCGTGTCGGCCTTACGCCGAGTAGCATTAAGGAATATGTCCATCATGGACATCAGGTTTATGTCGAAGCTGGTGCAGGTGAGTCTTCAGGTTTTACGGATGAAGATTATCGTTTAGCGGGTGCTTTGATACTTCAAACTGCGGCAGAAGTTTGGAATAAATCAGAGATGATTGTCAAAGTAAAAGAACCTCTTCAAACTGAATTCAAGTTTTTAAGAGAAGGTCTTATCCTCTATACCTATCTTCATTTGGCAGCTAATGAAGATTTAACGTATGCACTCATCAAGTCAAAGACACAATCTGTTGCTTATGAAACCATCACATTGGATGATGGATCACTTCCTTGCCTTAAGCCAATGAGCGAAGTAGCAGGTCGTCTTGGAGCGATTGAAGGGGCAAAATATTTAGAAAAACCTTTTGGTGGTAGTGGGGTACTCATTTCAGGTGTTCCTGGAGTTGAACAAGCAAAAGCTTGTATCATCGGAGCAGGTGTTGTTGGTGAAAATGCGTTGAAGATGTTGGTGGGACTTGGAGCAGATGTTACCATTCTAGATATTAATTTAAAGAAACTGACCTATCTTGATGATATCTATCAAGGACGTATTAAGACACTTTACAGCTCACAAGATAACATTGAAAAAACCGTTAAACAAAGCGATCTTGTCGTTTCAGCTGTACTTTTACCAGGAGCTAAAGCACCTAAACTGATCAAGCAAGCTTACTACAAGGACATGCGTCCAGGTAGTGTGATTGTTGATGTTGCTATCGATCAAGGTGGATCCACAGAACATGCAAGACCTACATATCATGATAATCCAACCTATGTTGTTGATGGTGTCATTCAATATTCGGTTGCTAATATGCCAGGTGCTGTACCTAGAACATCTACGATTGCTTTAAATAATGCAACCTTGAGATATGGTTTAATGATTGCAGATCTCGGATTAGATCACGCCATTGAACGTTCTCAAGCACTTAAACAAGGTGTCAATGTCTACAATGGTGACATAACATGTCAAGGTGTTGCTGAAGCCTTTGATTTACCCTATAAAGAAATACATTAAAGACTTACAAGACGGGGGCAAAAATCATACCCCTGTTTTTTATTTTGTATATCAAAGTAATTGAGTTATAATGGTCTTAATAGCATCAACCATTAACTTGAAAAGGAGTGCATAATATGTTTACAAATTATGAGTCATTTACAACGTGGGGGTCGATTGTATATTTTGGCATTCTAAGTGTTTTATTGTTATTAGGAAATGTTATCAGAAGGAAAATTCCCATACTCAGAAAATCACTTTTACCGACATCTGTCATAGCAGGATTAATCGGTTTGATCCTAAAAGAAGCACTCGTTCGACCACTGACTGCCTTTGATTGGTGGATCGGTATAGAAGATATCGATAAGTTCAATACATTCCTTAATATTGTCACTTACCATACGATTGCTATTGGCTTTATTGCCATGGGTCTTAAGGTGAACGAGAAGTTTAAAATTAAAACACAGCGTGCACACAGTTATTATAATGGGATGCTCATTGTCTCTTCTTATTTGCTACAAGGTATTATTGGTATCGGTATAACCGCTATCTTAGCATTCACCATATTTCCTATATTTAAAACAGGTCCTGGATTAGCTTCGGGTATATTATATCCCTTCGGATATGGCCAAGGTCCTGGTCAGGCGAACAACTTTGGATCCGTTTATGAAACGTTTGTCAATGCTCAAGGTGTGTTAACTGGGTTTGCAGGAGCACAGTCTTATGGATTAGCTATCGCATCCATGGGCTTTATATGGGCTTGTCTTGGTGGTGTTATCTATCTTAATAAAGTCTATAAGAAGAAGGTTTCAGGTGAAGAGACAGTGATGCAAACAACCAGTGTTCAAGAGGTTGAATCACCCGATGAAATTCCAGTAGCTGAATCCATCGATAAACTCACCATTCAAATAACACTCATCATTGTTGTCTACGGTATCACATTGCTCACCATGTTTGGACTAACAAAACTCGCATCACTATCAGATAGTATCTACCGCATGGTTGGTTCGCTCATTTGGGGATTTAACTTTATCTTTGGTATGGTCATTGCGCTGCTTGCGAAAAAATTATTTAACTACTTGCGTGCAAAAAATATTATGACCAGACAATATCCAAACAACTACATGCTCAATCGAATTGCAGGTGTCGTCTTTGATTATATGGTGATCGCATCGATCGTCTCCATCAATATTGAAGATCTCGCATCACCACAGATTTGGATCACATTCTTTATCATTACAACCGTTGCTGGTATCTCAACGATGTTCTACCTACATAAGATGACCAAACGCATCTATAAAGATTACGCACTACCTGGTTTTGCAGGAATGTATGGAACCATGACCGGTACGGTATCAACAGGGATTGCATTACTTAGAGAGGTCGATCCCTATTATGAAACTCCAGCAGCAACCGATTTGGTTACAGGTACAACGACAGCGATTATCTTTGGTTTCCCCATTTTATTACTCGCAAGTTTTGCACCTAACGGAGTCGTACAAGCACTTATTACCTGGGTGATACTTCTCGCGCTCTATATCATGTTTGTATTCATCTTATTGAAAAAACATCCCAAAGTATCATAAAAAACTTAGCACATCGTCATCGATGTGCTTTTTATGTGAAATGATAGCGTTATCATCAATTCTCTTGGCAAAGGATTATATCTATGATATAATGAAAGTACAAAAGCGAGGAGAGAATCAAACAGCATCTGGAAATGTATTCATGATTATTATGAACGCTTTCATATGCCTAAAAGTGAATTTGTACAGCCACCTTGTCATTCATTTTTGTTTAAGTTACAGATTGTTGCCAAATAAAAACAGTAAGAATGAGGAGACCTATGAACGTATTATTTTGCTTAACACCAAAAGAGAAAGTAGCGTATATTTATAACGACTATACGATACGCCAAGCATTGGAGAAAATGCAGATTTATCGTTATAATTCGATTCCCATATTGGATCGACATGGTAAATATGTGGGGACGTTATCCGAAGGTGACCTCCTATGGTTTATTAAAGAACATCAACTTAATTTTTCTAAAACGGAACAAGTATCCATCCATAAAGTACCTCGAAATAAAGATAATATATCAGTACCTATCCATACCAATATGGAGGATATCATCGATGTTGCTACTAGACAAAATTTTGTACCAGTACTCGATGATTTTGGAGCATTTATCGGAATCATCACCCGTAAGGATATCTTTAATTACATGGTAAAACAAATGAATCCTACAGAAAGAGAAGAAAGCCGTTAGGCTTTTTTTTGCGGATTGTAGCTTATTTCTCACAGTTTTAGGTATACTATATCTACATATGAGTCTTTTATGGCATAATATTTCACAGTTAAATAAGCAACAAAAATCAAGTAAAAAAAAGGAGTCTCATCATGAACGTATCACGCGATGTGCAAAACTATATAGACCATCTAGTGGATCCTCGAAGAAGCGATATGTTGGTACTGATGGCATTAGGAAAAGAAATAACAAAAAAAGAACCCATG
Source organism: Acholeplasmataceae bacterium (assembly GCA_034005105.1). GTDB lineage: Bacteria > Bacillota_I > Bacilli_A > Acholeplasmatales > Acholeplasmataceae > Peloplasma. The sequence continues at coordinate 6,131 of JAVEVJ010000059.1, forward strand.
ATGTGGAAGGATATCATTGGATTTGGTCGTTTGCACTATAAGTATCCCTCAGGACGTGAGGGTGATATGCCACTTTTAGGTATTGCTAGTAGAAAACAAGCGATCACGCTTTATATGTCTTATGATATTGAGCATTATGAAGAACTCAAACATTTAGGAAAGATAACACACGGGAAGGGTTGTTTATATATCAAGAAGTTGGATGATGTCGATCTTGGTGTACTTAAAAAATTGACGGAAAAAGCGATTAAGGATACACTGGGTTTATCGTTTATTACGCAAATTGAAAGGTAGGAATACTATGAATTATGATCGTATATACAATATGAAGTTTGTTGATTTGTACCCAAATTACGTACAAAAAGCCCTTCGGAAAAATAAAACTCAGGAGGAAGTCGATACGATTATATGTTGGTTAACTCGACACACACATAAGACATTAAAAGAGGTTATAAGTCAGCAGATAAGCGTTCGTTCGTTTTTTGAACAATCACCGCATTTTAA
>JAVEVJ010000060.1:0-6451 GCA_034005105.1 Acholeplasmataceae bacterium
CACACTCGTTGCTGCAGCAGCTGGAAGTGGTAAAACACTGACGATTGCTGCAAAAGTTGCATATCTAATCAAGTTTCATGGTATCAAACCCAACGATATCTTATTAATAACATTTACTAGTAAAGCGTGTGAAGAATTATCGGAGCGTGTTTCTAAAGCTATAAATCAAAAAGTACATGCCACGACATTTCATGAATTTGGACTTTCTGTGCTCACGCAAGCATACGAAAAAAAACCAACAATTACTGATCAAGACTATCTTGATGAGGTAATTGATGATTATTTACGTAATGATTTGATCAAGAAAACACAAGATTTGATGAACTTCACAGAGTTATTTGCGTATTACATGTCACCTTATATTGATGAAGAAGATTTCCAATCGAGATCTACATACACAAAAGAGATGAGAGGTGCTGATCTAGAAACACTTAAAAGTAAGTTCTATGTTCAAAAAGAAGAAAGACAAACTCTCCTTGGAGAAAAAGTAAAGAGTTTAGCTGAGTTGCAAATAGCTAACTATTTATATATGCATGGTATTGAATATATCTACGAGCATCCATATCAAGTTGATACTGCAGATATAAAACATCGTCAGTATCATCCGGATTTTTATCTACCAGACTTTAATATATATATTGAACACTATGGTATTGATGAAGATGAACGAGCAAAATGGTTAAAGCCTTCAGAAGAAAAAAAATATCTCCAAGGAATGATTTGGAAAAGAAACCTACACCAAAATCATGGGACGATATGTATTGAAACATTTTCTTATCAAGCGAGAAAAGGTGAACTCTTATCCAAACTGGAAGATGAACTGAAACATCATAACATTACCGTAAAAGAACCTTATTACAAAATGATTTTAGAGAAAATGACAGATAACAATTCACATGTGATCACAGAGTTTCACAAGTTGATCAAAACGTTTATACTTTTGATTAAAGAATCAGGGCAAACAACCGTCGATGATAAAACGTTGTTATCCAAACTTTCATCACATAGATCAACAAGCATTTATCGTGCCCAGTTATTTTTAAAGTTAATAACACCAATATTTGCAAAGTATCAAATAGAAATTAAGAATAGAAATCAAATTGACTTCGCTGATATGATAAATCTTTCAATCAATTATATCAAAGAACAAGCTAACATAGGATATCAGTATATTATCGTCGATGAGTATCAAGATATATCGCTATCAAAATCAAAACTAATCGATAAAATAATCGAGAAAACTAACGCTAAACTCTTTTGCGTTGGAGACGATTGGCAGTCGATATTTAGATATGCAGGAAGTGATATCGATCAATTTGTGTCTTTTGAGTCGTATTATCCATCTTCTGAAATTCTTAAGATTCAAAAGACATATCGAAATCCACAAGAATTAGTCGATATGGCGTCTAGTTTTGTTATGAAAAATAAAGCCCAAATAAAAAAAGAGATCACTGCAACCAAACATGTTCCTCATCCTCTTTTTCTGCATCCACAAAATGACGATCTCTTATTAAGTATTCTTTCTAAGATCATTGCCCAGTTATTAACAAGTTTCGATGTGCGTGAGGTATTAATTCTTGGAAGGTATAACTTTGATCTAGATGATAACGAGTTATATAATATTAAATATGAATATCCAGATATCGATTTTACGTTCCTATCAATACATAAAGCAAAAGGTCTTGAAGCTGAACATGTGATCATTTTAAACAGTAAGAATCAAATACTAGGTTTTCCGAGTAAGATAGCAGATGATGAGGTTCTCTCTATGGTTACATCACATCAAGAAAAATATATGTATGCAGAAGAAAGAAGACTCTTCTATGTCGCACTGACGAGAGCCAAATACACATGTCATCTTATTGTTCCAGAAAATCATTCAGTATTTGTTGAAGAAATAATATCTGATTTCAAGGATAGAGTGATCTTTGATCAAAAAGTAAGTGAAGATAAGATTAATTGTCCCAAATGTGATGGGTATCTTGTTAAAAGAATGAATAAAAAGAAGGATTTCTTTTATGGTTGCTCTAATTACCCTTATTGTGAATACACTGCTCCTAAAAATACGGAAGTATCTAAAAGATGTCCATCATGTGGAGATTATATGATTTTGAAAAATGGGAAACACGGCTTATATTTGGAATGTAATTCATATAAATTTCTAAAATGTCCAAGAATAAGTGTAAAATGATAGATTGAAGATTGCTTGAATAGAAAAATCAATTCTTGGTGTTATTTGTGCACATGCTGTCCCCTTTTTACAATTTAATTCCTGTATACTTATTATCGGAAGGTTTGATGATATGAAACAAATAATGATCCAAGATATTATCGATTATATTGATTTAAATATCGAACAAGACTTAACGATTGATCAACTTGCAGAAGTTGCTCAATACTCAAGATTTTATCTTTACCGCTTGTTTGATATTCTCGTTGGCACATCCATTACAAGCTATATACGTCTTCGAAAAATGCAACACGCGCGCAGTGCACTATCGAAGGGTATTCGAGTTTTAGATGTTGCTTTATTGTATGGTTATCAATCAGAAAGAAGTTTTAGAAGAGCTTTTATTCAAGTTTTTAATCAAGCACCATCACAAGTCAAAAATCATATCTATCATCTACCTGAAAAAATACAATTTCGATTTAAGAAAGGAATGACTATGATTCACTATTTATCCGATGTATCCATCATAGAAGCCAAAGCATTTTATGCACTTGGCACAAAAGTTATCAGTAAAGAACCTGAAAATGACAGTATTCAAAAGATGACAACCTTTAAGCATGATCACCATATCGATCCAATCACCGAAATAGGAATGGATATTGAAGTACCTATGGCTGATCAAGATCAGGGAAAAAGAGGATATGCTTACTACTTAGTTGTCGAAAAATCCATCTATGACTTAATCCAGGATGCCAATATCATCAAGAAAGAAGTTCAAGCATCAAAGTTTGCTAAACTCACGATTGATGATCCCTTTAAGGATCCCTTTGAAAGAATACCCATGGGATGGAAGAAGTTAGTTAAAGCAATTGAAGATAACTATAAACATCGTCCAAATCTATCCCTTTGTTGTTTTGAAGAGAAAGTAGAGACATTATCAGGAACCATCATGAATCTCTATGTTGCTGTTGAATAAAGAAAAAACTGATAATGCAATTATCAGTTATGATCAGGTTTAACATATGTTCCCCTAGTTAAGGGATCAAAATGCTTATATAAGTAGAGTGCAAAGTACAAGTCAAAGTGCCCCTTTGACTTGTTTTGTATTTCAACACCTAGTTGTTCTAGTACATCCAGTCGATAGCGTACACTGTTATAGTGAATAAAGAGTTTTTCTGCGGTTAATCTTGCATTAAATCCACACATGATATGGGTATAGAGTGTATCAATCAAAGGTGTACTGTATTGATTTTCATAGTTGATTATTTTTTCCAGAACCGTTTCAACATATTCTCTTAGTTGTGCATAATCGATGTGCTTTAGTAAACTTAAGAGTCTAACCTCATCTTCTGAATAAACATCAAATCCGACATTCTTATTTTCGATATGTACTAAGGTTTCAGATAGCAAGAAGTAAGTTTTAGAGATCAACGATGCATCATGAATTAAATGCGAATAAAGCAGTTTAAACAGTGTATCTTTATATTTATCTTTAATGAGCTCATAAATATTTTGAATCGTTTCTGATAGTGGAATGGATTCTAAGGTGTTGATAATAAACAAAAGATGGTTGTTGATGATGGTGTATCTAAGCTCGTCACTATTTAAGTGGAATTTATTGATGATAACCGTTCTGATATATTCAATCATATTGGGATTGATAATCACCTTATCATTTTCCTTAATCGATAATACAAGAATCGTGACAGGAAAAATAACATTCCAATGATAGCGTTTGGTTGCTTCTATGAGCTGTGCGTTGGTATAAGAAGAAGAAAGATTGGAAACGAAATTCAACAAGAACTGATTTTGTTTGAGTGTGTTTTCAATCTTTTTTTGATGGATCACAATAATCATCAATTTAAAGATTTCGATATAGTTATGCAAAATATGACGTTTCTCATTTTTTGCCATAAAGACGATGCGATAAATAGGTTTTTCATCATAGACAACATCTTCTGCATAGTAGAGAACATCACCTACTCTTTGAAAGAGATTTTTTGGAGTTCTCGTTTGATTGATGAAAGAAAGAAGTGATTCATTCGACGTGTAAGTATTTTTATTATCGAGGTTTTGAATGAGAAGATCGAGATCGGGTATCTTTTCAACAATTTGCATCAATGTTTTGGTCGATGGTGTTTCATAGACCTGCTTTAGAAACTGAGAGTAGTTAGCATCAAAGGAGAAATTGGTATAATCCTTCGTTTGAAGTTCAGAAAGTATGTTATTGAAAAGAAGGGATAGATTGGCATCATAATTGAGAGCGACTATCGGAATCATCAATTGTTCAGCTAACTTCAGTATTTCTTCTGGAATCAAATCGATATAGCGATTCATTTTAATAATGATTCCAGCTGTTTCTTTTTTGTTTAACGCAAAAAGCAAATGCTTAAAGACATCAACATCTGATTTAATTGGGTAGAATGTGGTTAGTATCAAACTTCTTTCAATGATGTAATTTTCAAAATCAGGTGTTTCTAAAATGGAGATACTTTCAATCGGTTTTTCTAAATAGTTTTGTCCTGCAAGTATTTCATAAGTTTGAAATATCTGTTGATCCATCAATTCTTTAAGTGTTGTTTGCATCCTATCACCTCGTCACAATTGTAACATAACTATAAAAAATAACAAATTAAAAGCGCTTTTATTGTGAGGTATTACTAAATACAAACAACACTTCAATTTTATATAATAAAGTTACATGAGGAGGTGTCAATATTGAAATACTTTGTTAAGAGTGACTGGAATGGTTTTTTTGGTCTATTTACCAATAACCTAACCAATATTCTAGTGATGGCATCCTTGCTTACAGTCGTCGTAGGACTTCCCGGTAATATTGTTTATGGCAGAATCTTACCGGCGGTTGGTTTATCGATCTTCATATCTTCTATTTACTACAGTTTTATGGCAGTCAAACTGGCTAGAAAAACAGGAAGAGATGATATCACTGCACTCCCTGCTGGAACATCGGTTCCTCATATGTTTTTAATTGTGTTCTTAATTATTGGTCCTGTCTTTTGGGCAACCGATAATGCGTATTTAGCATGGGGAGCTGGACTTGTTTGGGCGGTTGCTGAAGGTCTTATTGAACTACTAGGTGCAGCCATTGGACCCAAATTAAGACGCATTATACCCAGAGCAGCGATGCTTGGATCACTTGCAGGGGTATCTATTACCTATATTGCCTTAAATCCAGCATTTAGTGTCTTTGCGATTCCATACATTGGTCTTGTGGCACTAGCAATCGTCTTACTTGGATGGATTGGTAAGGCGAAGATGCCTTTTAATATACCTACTGGTCTATTTGCCATCATTATCGGTGTTGTTATCGGATGGGTGAGTGGACTCATGACGTTTGGTAGTCTTACAAGCTCACTTCAAAATATTACCATGGGAGTGCCTATCCCTCGTATTAAAGTCATGATTGATGGGTTTAGTGAAGCACTTCCTTTCTTGATTGTAGCCATACCTCTAGGTATCTATAATTTCTTTGAAACGATGGATAACGTCGAGTCAGCGGAAGTTGCAGGCGATAGTTACTCCACAAAAGAAGCGATGTTAGCTGATGGAACAACATCACTTATAGGTGCGCTCTTTGGAAGTCCTTTTCCAACAGCTGTCTTTATCGGGCATCCCGGATGGAAATCTGCAGGAGCTAGAATAGGATACTCATTTGTTGGAGGAGCTGTTTTATTTCTTATCACCATGCTCGGTATGATCTCAGTCTTACTTGCAGTGATACCCGTTGTAGCGATTCTACCGATACTACTTTATATTGGTGTGGTCATTACACAACAAGCCTTTACATCGGTTAATCATAAATATGCACCGGCTGTTGTACTTGCACTGATACCACATCTTGCTGATTGGACAAATAACGCTGTTGATATTGCACTCGGTGCAGCTGGAACAAACGCGTCTACTGTCGGATTTGATGTCTTGAACAATGCAGGACTGAACTATCTTGGTATGAACGCTCTGGGTGAAGGAAGTATTATTGTAGGGATGGTTCTAGCAGCTATTGCGGTCTTTGTCATCGATCGAAAATTTATCCATGCAGCTGTCACTGCAAGCATTGGTGCGATACTTACCTTCTTTGGTATCATTCATTCACCTACGGTTGGTTTAAATGAAAATCTCGGTATGACGATCGGTTATTTAATCGTTGCTGTGATTTTCTTAGGATATGTTTTATATGAACGAAAGAAAGGAGATTTGAGTGATGAGAAAGCAATCAGTTGAAGCAAAACCCTTCGCATTTGATTTTGATTTAGAGAAAAC
>JAVEVJ010000061.1:0-6437 GCA_034005105.1 Acholeplasmataceae bacterium
CGCACGAAAGATGACAGGCTTTTTGGTACGCCAGTCATGTGGATATGAATGCGTAAACTTTTCTTTGAAAAGCAATACCTTTTGATCTTCTAATGCTTCAACAATTTTCTCGTTTGCTACTTCGTAGTAAAGTCCTTCAAAAGGTCCTGCTTCCTTCATCATGAATCCGCGATCATCTACGGGACATAAGATATCTAATTGATAGCTTTTACCCACACGATAGTCATCTTCACCATGACCAGGAGCGGTATGAACTAAACCTGTACCATCGGTATCTGTGACGTGTTCACCGATGATGATGGGTGATACTCTATCGTAGAGTGGATGTTTGTATTGCTTAAACTCAAGATCAGAACCTTTCATCGTTCCAAGTTTCTGATAGTGATCCCATTTGAGCACTTTGGATACTTGATCAAGCAAGGTTTCTGCAACCACGAGTTTCTCGTGATTTACTTCTACAACGACATAATCAAATTTAGGATGTACAGATATGGCTAGATTCGCAGGAAGTGTCCAAGGAGTTGTCGTCCAGATAACAAAGGATGCATCCTTAAGTAATCCTTCCTTTTCTTGTGATGGAAACTTCACATAAACGGATGTCGATTGTTTATCCTGATATTCAATTTCAGCTTCTGCTAAAGCAGATTCTGAGGATGGTGACCAATAGACAGGCTTAAGGCCTTTATAGATTAAACCACGTTCAACCATCTTTGCAAATATCTTAATCTGTTCAGCTTCAAACGCATGGTCATAGGTAATGTAGGGATTATCCCATTCACCGAGTACACCTAAACGTTGAAATTGTGTGCGCTGTTTTTCGACCTGTTCTTCTGCATACTTTCTGCACAGTTTACGATATTCAACGAGTGACATCTCTTTACGATTAACACCTTTTTTGGACAGTGCAGTTTCAATCGGTAATCCGTGTGTGTCCCAACCAGGTACGTAGGGAACATAGTTACCCTTCATCGTTTGATAACGCAAAACAAAATCCTTCAGGATTTTATTGAGTGCATGGCCGATATGAATATCACCATTCGCATAGGGTGGACCATCATGTAAAATAAATGGTGTTTGGTTTTCATTCTTCTTGAGAACGCGTTCATAAAGTTTCAAATCATTCCATCTCTTTTGAAACTCTACTTCTCTCACACCTAAGTTTCCACGCATCTGAAAATCCGTTTTTGGCATGAGCAATGTGTCTTTGTAATCCATGTTATGTCTCTCCTTCAATATAAAAATAAAAGTCCTTATTGCTAAGGACGAAAAATACTTTCCGCGGTACCACCTTAGTTCTAAGATTAAATCTTAGCACTTCATTTGGATAGTTGCTCAAAGGTGATACTCCCTATACAGTGGCTACCGGGCTTTCACCATCCCCGACTCGCTTAATGCATCTTATAGTTTGCGTGTCCTTATCATCGCAATCTTTAATTATTATTCAACAATTTCCTTAAGAAAATCTTCAATGGTTCCATCATCATAGACATCCTTGGTTGCGAACATGAAAACTTTTTCTTGTACATTGACAATTTCTCCTGAAATGGCGTAAACAATACCAGAGAAAAAGGCAATTGCTTTATTGGCTTGATCGATATCAAGTGGCTCAAAGTTTAAAATGAGCGGTTGTCCTTTTAACAATAAATCAGCTAAACCAGTCAAATAGTTATCATCATCCGATGACATCTTTTCAAAGACAATCTGTTCAGACTTTTGGACAACTTTCTCTTCGATGACCTTGTTTTTCTTCACTTTGTTTCTTGAAAATAGTCCCATGGTCCCTCCTCATCGATCAGTTCTTTGAATTTACGTCCGATACGTAAATGTGTTGCATGATGTTTAAGCGCAAGCTCATAATCATCAGACATTCCCATCGATTTATACTTGAGTCCATAATGGGCAGCAAGCTCATCTAATCTCTGGAATGCTTCCTCGGTTTTTTGATTATCCTGATCCTTTCCAATAGTCATCAAACCGATTACTTCTATTTTATCATATTTTTTAATTTCTATTAGAAATTGATCCAATTTATCAGGGGAAATCCCACTTTTTTGATCCTCATCTGTCAAATTGACTTGGATGAAACACTTAACGAGGTGTGTCGCATATTTTTGAATAACTTCTGCAAGTGATAGACGATCGAGTGTGTGTAGATAATCGATACGATCAATCATCGGTTTCACCTTATTTGTTTGAAGATGTCCAATAAAATGCCATGTTATGGCTAGATCGCATAGTTCATCCATCTTTTTAAGCATATCAAACACTCTGTTTTCTCCAAAATGAGCAACTCCTTTTTGATAGAGTTTTCTCATATCAGATGAACTAAAATATTTTGATGCACAAATGGTCGTCGTCATATAAGCCTCCACTAGACGTTGAAGCGAAAAAGCATGATGTCACCATCTTGAACGACATAGTCTTTTCCCTCTAACCGAACGCGTCCATGTTCCTTCGCGAGTTGCGGTGTCTGATAGGTTATTAAATCCTGAAAAGCAAGCGTTTCAGCTTTGATGAAACCTCGCTCAAAATCGGAGTGAATAATACCTGCACACTGAGGAGCTTTCATACCTTCTCTAAAAGTCCATGCACGAACTTCTGGTTCTCCCGCTGTAAAATAGGTTTTTAATCCAAGCAGTTTATATGATTTTTCAATCACTTCATTGAGACCTGATTTTTTTAATCCATAAGCTTCAAGAAATGTTTCCTGTTCTTCTTTATCAAGTGATGCGATTTCCATTTCTACTTGTGCAGAAATCAAAACAACTTCGGTATGTTCTTTTGCAGCATAATCTAAAAGCTTGGTATAATAAGTATTTTCTAAGGGATGATGTAGGTCTTCTTCTGAGACATTGGCGATATAGATCATCGGCTTCATGGTTAGTAAACTGAAGTTTTTAATCAATTTGAGTTCATCATCACTGAAATTAAGTGTTCTTGGACTGTTTCCTTCATCAAGCGTCTTTTTAATGCGAAGGAGTACATCATATTCTTCCATAGCTTCTTTAACTTTTGCCTTGGCTTTCTTTTCAAGTCGACTGATTCGTTTATCAATCTGTTCTAAATCAGATAAACTCAACTCAACCCAAATGGTCTCAATATCACGCAGTGGATCAATGTGACCTTCAACATGGATAATCTGATTGTCATCAAAACATCTAACCACCTGACAGATAGCATCCACTTCACGAATATGTGATAAAAATTGGTTGCCTAAACCTTCTCCTTTTGATGCACCACGAACGAGTCCTGCGATGTCAATAAATTCATATGCGGTTGGGACAACCTTTTTTGGTTTATATATCTTTTCAAGTACATCCAAACGTGGATCTTGCACATAGACGATTCCAACATTGGGATCGATGGTCGCAAACGGATAGTTCGCAGCAAGTGCTTCCGCTTTCGTGATCGCATTGAACAATGTTGATTTTCCAACATTCGGTAAACCAACAATTCCAGCTTTTAACATCTCAATTACCTCTTCAGTAAAAAAGGCAAATCGCCTTTTTTAAAATTTTCCTTTTTTAGTTAGCCATGAAGGGAGGTTGCGTTTCTTTCCCTCCACGGGTTCATTCGATACATCTTCTTCTTCATAATCCTGATTTCTTAAACCTGAACGTGTCAGTTTGAGTTGTTCATCCGATGTTTTATTAAAGATTTCAGAAGCAAGATTTTCAATGGTTGAATCTTTGGCTTTAAGTTCATAACCTGTCGCAATAACGGTAACGATCAACTCATCATCTAAATCTTGATTGACGGTCGTACCATAGATGATATTTAAATCACGATCGGTCGCATTACGAATTTCAGATAACGCCTGTTCTGTTTCAAAAAGCGTAATATTTGTACCTGATGTTATATTGACGATTGCATCAGTTGCTCCATCAATTGAGACTTCAAGTAATTTAGAATGAATCGCTTTTCTAGCAGCTTCAATTGCTCTATTTTCACCTGATGCAATACCGATACCCATCAGAGCAGTCCCTTTATTTTCCATCACGGTTCTAACATCAGCGAAGTCCACATTGATTAAACCAGGTATCGCAATGATTTCAGCAATACCTTGTACACCTTGACGAAGAACATTATCAGATTCTCTAAAAGCATCCAGTAATTGTGTTGTTGGTCCAGAGATTGCTAGTAAGCGTTCATTAGGAATCACGATGAGCGTATCGACGTGTGGTTTGAGTTCTTCAAGTCCATAAATGGCAGCTTGCATACGAGCTGGTCCTTCAAAAGCAAACGGTTTTGTAACGATACCGATGGTCAAACAGCCCAGTTCTTTTGCACGTTTTGCAATGATCGGTGCTGCCCCTGTACCGGTTCCTCCACCCATACCAGCCGTAATAAAAACCATGTCCGCATTCTTAAGAACATCTTCAATCTCTTCAATCGATTCTTCAGCAGCTTTTTTACCTACTTCTTGTTTTGCACCAGCACCCAGTCCTCTGGTAAGATATTTACCGAGCTGAACGCGTGTTTCAGCTTTGGAAACTTTAAGTACCTGAGCATCTGTATTCATGGCGACAAATTCAACACCTTTGACGTCGTTTTCAATCATGCGGTTAATCGCGTTTCCTCCGCCACCACCTACACCAATCACCTTAATCATTGGCTTTTGATTGAAATTGTCTGATTCTCCAAATACCATAAGTATCCCTCCTGTTAGCACTATATCTATTTTACAATAGATTTTAATTAAATTAAAGGTCTATTACTTCGTTTTAAAATAATTTGTTTTCTTCTTCATCTCATCGCGATAATCGAGGAGTCGATTTTCAAGAATAGCTTGTCTTATTTCTTTCATTAAATGCTTTAGATAAGCCAAATTTTGATACGTAACTAAGCGCATACCCAAGATTTCATCACCTTTGAATAGATGTCTAATATACGATCTTGTATATTTTGAGATAGGTGTTGTTAACGATGGATCCAGTGGACGCATATCCTGTTCATAGGTTTGATTCTTAATCACGAGTTTACCTTCAGAGGTCAATGCGGTACCATGTCTAGCAATACGTGTGGGTAACACACAATCAAACATATCGATCCCACGGATGACATTTTCAATCAAATCATCAGGTGCACCAACCCCCATGAGGTAACGCGGTTTATCAAAAGGTAAAATGGGATTTAGAAATGCTGTTATTTCATACATTTCATGTTTCTTTTCACCGACTGAAAGACCACCAATCGAGTAACCTGGGAAATCCATTTTCATCAATTCCTCAGCACAATATTTTCTTAGATCTTTATTGAGACCACCTTGAACAATACCAAAGAGTGCTTGTTCAGTTGATAACGTATCTTTTCCACGCTTCGCCCATCTTAAGGTTCTATCTACAGAATCTTTCATATACTTATCGGATTCATAGGGAGGTGGACACTCATCAAAACTCATGATGATGTCAGCACCTAATTTTTCTTGAATCTTGATGGAATCCTCAGGAGACATAAAGAGTGAAGAGCCATTTTTATGATGTTTAAAATGTACACCTTCCTCCGTAATTTTCCGCATATCGGTCAGCGAGAACACCTGAAATCCACCACTATCTGTTAGGAGTGCTCCATCCCATTGCATAAAACCACGAATACCACCATGTGCTTTAACGATATCAGCACCTGGTTGAAGCCATAAATGATATGTGTTACCCAAAATAAGACCTTCAGAAACCTCTTTAATCTCTTCAGGTGTCAATGTTTTTACGGTTGCCTGTGTCCCTACAGGCATAAAAAAAGGCGTTTCAAAAACCCCGTGTGGTGTCGTCAATCTACCGAGTCTGGCTCCACTTTGTTTACAGACATGCAAGACTTCAAATTTTATGCTCATAATCTCATCCTTTACCTTGTAATTATAGCATGAATTTGCTAAAATGATGAAGTAAATCACCAAGCTGTACCCTAGGAAACCAGCTTAATCAATAAAAACAGGGAGATTTTTAAATTGAAAACATGGACGACTAATGATTTAGTAAGACAGACCATGCTTGCTGCAATCTATGCAACACTTGTTTATATCTTTAGTTTTGCAAGCTTTGGACTTGTCCAATTCCGTATTGCCGAGGTTTTAATGATTTTTATCTTCTTCGATAAAAAAAGCATCGTGGGTTTAACCATTGGATGCTTTGTATCCAGTCTCATCTATGGAGCGGATATATTTGATATCATTTTCGGTTCGCTTGCTACATTTATAGCTGGTTACGCTATGTGGTTTTTAAGAGAAAAACCGTTGATTGCTCTTTTGGCACCTGCACTTTTTAACGGTATCATCGTCGGATTGATATTAACCTATGTGTATTTAGCAGGTCCTCTTTATATCAGTATGCCTTCTGTCTTTATCGGAGAGTTTGCGATCATGTATGTGATTGGTTTACCACTCTATTTGATCTTAAAAAAGAATAAAGGATTCTTAGAATTTTTCAAATAAAAAGGGCAAC
>JAVEVJ010000009.1:0-4413 GCA_034005105.1 Acholeplasmataceae bacterium
CAACCTTTCATTAAAATTAATGAACTTGAATACAAGAAAATAGAACAAGTCATGCATGTTAATTTTTATGGACCTTTATTCATGATTAAAGCATTCTTACCTTATTTTCTACAAAGACCTGAAGCACAGATTACGAATGTATCGAGTATGGGTGGTTTTGTTCCTGTACCGGGACAAACGATTTATGGAGCATCTAAAGCAGCATTGAAATTGCTCAGTGAAGGACTGTATTCCGAGTTAAAAAATACACATATAGGTGTTACAACTGTCTATCCAGGTGGAGTAGCAACGGATATTATGAAGCATTCAGGAGCTGAAGGAACGCTAAAGACTAAGTTAGGTCAAAAGATGGCAAAGATGAAACTCCTCACACCAACACAAGCAGCAATCATTATTATTGATGGAATGAAAGCGAATAAATATAAAGTGTTGGCAGGTAACGATTCGAAGATGCTTGATTTTATGGTAAGACATTTTCCAAAGAAAGCAGCTGAAGTCATTGCAAATAAACTTGCATAATTATCATTTAGTAGATTAAGAGCGCAGATTGAAGCGCTCTTTTTTTGATAGGATAGATATTTGAACATTTAAAAGTGAAGCGTGAAATTGTTAAATATTAGGGCATATTATTGTTTTTTTTGCAAATTTGGTTAACCGATTAACTTTTTTCAAAAAAACGCTTTCATTCTAAAATAACTTACGGTATAATAAGGTCGTCAATGAACGGGAAAGGTGAAAAGATGAAACATTTTAGAAAGATTGCTATTCTAACACTTATAATCTTGGGAGGTATTTTTTTACTTGGTTGCAAGAAAACAACAACAGCAGAACTTATCATCTCGGGTACCTATAAAACAACATATTTCTTAAATCAAGAATTTGATCCTGAAGGACTCGTTGTTACCTTTAAAAAAGGAAGTACAGAAGAAATAGTTACGGACTACCAGATCAGTGGGTTTAACTCATCTGTTGTAGGATCTAATACAGTGACTATCACATATCAAGATGTATCAGCACAATTTTCAGTGGATATCTTATTTGGAGTACAGTCTTCAACAGAACTTAAAATCTACGATATGCCAGATATTTTAAAGTCTTCAGAGCGTTATGAAATCAAAGTCGAAGATTCACCGCTATTTGTTTATGAAACATTGGTCAATCATGCTAGAAGTTTTACATGGATCAATTCAACTTCTTATACATCGGTAGCTAGTTTTGATTTTTTAGGTAAAGTACACGTATCCATCACAGTCTTGGATGACTATGAAGTGAGTAAAGCAACTGTTCACCCATTATCCTATGATATCGAAACAACCATTACTGATAATGTTATTGAATTTGATCTTGAATACCCAGCAAACTATACGATACAGCTCAATGATCCAGTAGCACAGATAACACCCAACGGTTCAGTCATTCAAGAAGCAATTCATCTTTTTGCTAATCCGATAGAAGAAGATCCAATCACCGAAGAAGAGGCTGAACAAGACGATAGTATCCTCTATATTGGTCCAGGGGTTTGGAAAACAGATACCATTCCACTTGAATCAGATAAAACAGTTTATTTAGCAGGAGGAGCTTTAGTCTACGGACAATTTAATGCTTATGAACTTCATGATATCACCATTCGTGGTAGAGGAATCATCTCAGGTTCCATTTATCCTCGTGAAGAGGCAGCACAACGAGCGATTCCTATTGAATTACAAAAGAGTGAAAATATTTATATTGAAGGTATATCATTTCTTGATCCTGCTGGATGGACGATACACGCACAAGAAAGCAAAAATATCATCATTGATAATATTAAAGTGATAACAGCAAGACCTAATGGAGATGGAATCTCCATTCAGTCATGTGAGGATGTCATTGTTCGTAATTCGTTTGTTCGCACATGGGATGATTCACTCGTTGTTAAAAATGTCAATAATGTATCCACAAAAAACGTGACTTTCTCAAACAATATTTTATGGACAGATTTGGCACAATCGATGGAAGTGGGCTATGAAACCTATGGAGAAAGCATTGAAAACGTTGTTTTTGAAGATATCACCGTATTGCACAATTATCACAAAGCAGTGATGAGCATTCATAATGCCGATCAAGCGGACATCAACGGTATCTATTTCAAAGATATTACGATTGAAGATGCGTATGAAGTTGGGGATATTTGGACTGAAACATATGACAACTTCTTTATTGATCTAACGATTGCATTTAATGCGGATTGGTCAAAATCCCAGTACGAAAGAGGAATCATCAGAAACGTTTATTTTGATAATATTAAAGTTCTAAATGATAAAAAAATAGGAGCTGATAGTTCGGATCTAATCATTCGAATGAATGGTTTTGATGCTACCAAAAATATCAGCAATATCTATTTTAATGATGTAGAGTTTCATGGTGAACCTTTGACTTCTGTATCGCAGATCAATGCAAACAACTTCGTATCAAATATCGAAATAACTTCATCTGAAACACCTACAGGTGCACACGTGTATCATTATTATGAACTGGACTTAGGTGATTATTACGTGGTTGAAAAAGATGTGATTGCAGCCAGAGTTCAAGAAGCCATTGAGATACCAGATTTCTCAATCTCTCATGTTGAACCACCTTATGCAGGTGCTAAGATTACAGGTGATTTTGAAGTTAGAGCAACCTATGGTGTGACTACTCAAGATTGGGGTGGAGCATCTGTTGATGATTATGATCAAGAAGGATACGAGGTAACAAATGTTTTACTCGATGATCAAACGATGTGGAAATCAAATCCTTGGCCAGAAGATGTAACAAAAGGCTCCTATGTCGCTTTATCTGTCATTTTTAATGAAGTCCACAAGGTTGGATCAATTCGACTATTTGGTGATGCAGAATCGATGTACTTTCAGATGCAAAACATCTCTATTTATGCAGCTACCGCTATCAGTGAAAACACGGGATTACCCATATTCTCAAAGAAACTTAATGGTGAAAACTACGAATTCTCGCCTTCAAAAAATAATTATGTCGATATTCGCTTAGCTCCAGGTGACTACATCGCTGTGCAGCTTCGTTTCTATGGATATGAAGGAGTTACTTATGCTGAAGAACCCTTCTTGCGTTATATCGAGTTTTACCCAGCATCACTTACCTATGGTAAGACGCCTTATGCTTCTCCATTTGAAGATGTCTATAATCCAGAAAAGTTAACAGATGGAGATGTAACAACATACTTTGAATCGAAGAAGAATCTATGGCCAGGATGGATCGTTGTCGACATGGGTGATGTTTATAATGTACGCATCATCAATCTTCATTTACCACCATTATCCAGTTGGCCAAATCGAACACAAACCATTGAAATCAAGTATTCAATACAAGGAGAAACGAGTTTAACATCTGCAAACTGGATCAATCTCTTTTCAGATCCTATAGATTATCTCTTTGATGGAGCTTCAGGTAACATGGTCTCCATCACACTTCCTGAAAGCGTAAGTATGCGATCCATTATATTAATCGTTACCGACAATACGGCACCTGGGGGATATGGAGCTCAGTTTTCAGAAATTAGCATCTACGAATAAGCTATTACTTTTGTGCACACGGCGGATAGTAGCCTTTGATTGACAAATATCCATGTAAACTATCTTACATGTAGATGGGAGAACATATGAAAAAGATTAGTACTCATTTGATGCGCGTATGGCTTGTACTGCTTGTAACACTATTTTTAGTCAGTTGCAAACCAGGAGAACCAACGCCTGAACCCACACCTGAACCAACCGTATATCAGGTCACATTTGATGCAGATAACGGAACAACCGATGTTGTTGTACAGGTTGAAGAGGGTATGACGGTTGCCGAACCTGATGATCCCGTTAAAGATGGATACACCTTTAATGCATGGTATTTAGGAGAAGCGGCATACGATTTTACAACACCAGTGAATGGAAATATCACGCTTATTGCACACTATACAGAAATCATCGAAACAGTTGAATATACTGTTTCATTCAACACTGTAGGTGGAACTCCAATAGATGATGCCGTGGTTATATCAGGAGAAAAGGTCAGTGAACCTACAGCACCTGTTAAAACGGGATTTTCATTTGAAAACTGGTTGTTAGATGGAGAAACATATGATTTTGATGATGCTGTCACAAGTGATCTTGAACTATATGCAGTCTACGCATTTGTAGGTATACCTGATTCTCCAGTCTATGAAGGAAGAGTCTACAATGAGGATTTTGATCAATTGATCAATGACTTTTCAGAAGACGAATTAGCATCAGAAATTGTAGATGATGCATTCATAGATGAAGATCAACCCTACATTCGTGTGGGTTATTCTGGAATTATTGGTAATAATCCAGATGGAGCATTATGGAAACAAGCAGGTAGCGAAAACAGCGCTGCACCAGCATTCCAATATCT
>JAVEVJ010000009.1:4513-19389 GCA_034005105.1 Acholeplasmataceae bacterium
TATTTAGGTGATTATGAAGCTGTCAACTATCCTATTTTGGATATGGAAAACGTATTGATCTACGATAACTTTAATCGTGAAACGCTAGGGACTACAAACGAATGGACCGGCGACAATCCTGTTGCAACTGCCAACGATTTTAGTTATCTGATTAACTATTCAGGCGTATTAGCAACAACGATTAGTGATGGTCATATCACGCTTGATTCAACCGGTGGTGACTATTATAGTTACAAAGTACATTCGACCATTAAGGCTAATCAAAATGAGTATCGCTATCTCGTGCTCAAGTACAAACTCAATGGTGAAGGAACACTCAATGACTTTAGAATGATACAACTCAACTATAATGACCAAGCAACACCTGTTGTTTATGCAAATCAGTGGCAAGCTGGTTTAGGATTACCTTCTATTCCAGAAGACATGGGATCCTATCCTTATGTTGAAGGTGATTGGACATATCTGATCATTGATTTGACCTTAACTGAAGGTTACTCAACCGATTTTGCTGGATTTGAAATTTACTACACAGGTACATCTATTTCACTCGATGCAATCTTCTTTGCAAATCCAATAACTGAAGTTGATGAAACATCTGAATTTGTATGGGCATCCTTTGAAGGACTCGAATTAGGTACGGCAAATGCAAAACCAAGTGATAATCAATGGTGGGCAAATATTTATGATTCAGCAACGACGATCGTTGCAGATGGTGAATCTAACCAAGCACTACAACTTGATGGTACAGGCTATGCACAATACCATACCGGTATAAAGGGTACAGGACATTACTTAGCGTTTGATTTAAAAGTCACAACCGTAGGTACACTCGAATCATTTAGAGTAGGTCCTGATGGCAATATCAAATGGGCTAAAGATGGTGGTATCATCTTAGCAAATGGAATTCCTATGGTTGTTAATGCAGATGGCCAGTGGCATCACTACGTGATCGATTGGGTTGCCAGTGGATTTGCTATAACAGATACCATTGGTTTCCATGCAAGTGATGGTGAAATCTATTTACTTGATAATCTTGCATGGTATCAAAACGATCCACACTTTGATGAAGAACTCATTTGGGGTACTTGGACAGGCTTTACTGAAGGTGATGCTGCACAACAGGCAGGTGACGATCAGTACTGGGCTAACAATTATGGTTCTGCATCCTCCTTTGTTCTCATTGAAGAAAATATGTGGCTCAAGCTTGATGCAACAGACGCTTATGTACAATACCATACAGGAGTTAAAGCACTTCCTCAATTTATAGCATTCGATATCAAAGTTGAAGTTGCAGGTAGTTTAGGTATTAATGTAGGTGGTACCCATAAATGGAATGCAGAACTGATTGGTCTTGATGGACAACCAGTGACGATTCCTGCTGTTGGAGAAACAGGACACATTGTTATTGATCTATTACAATCTGGCATCACTCCTTCTGATGCGTTTGGTATTGAAGCTGACGCTGGAGCCATCTACTATATCGATAATATTTCTTTCCAATGGCTAGATCCAAGTAAAAACATGTATCCCATGTTGGAAGAAGATTATGAAGTTACACCAGCAAATGATCAGATCAAATATTGGTGGGGTGAATGGGCACTTGTTAGTGATGGAGCTATTCAACTTGTGACCGCAGACTATGCAACCGTTCGTTTTGGTTCACCACTTATTGCAGGTGCCAATTACCTGACATTTGATATTAAACTTGCAACAGATAATAATGCGGACTCATTTAGAATTGAACTAGGTGATGCTAACATTGTCGAATGGGCAACACTAATGGAAGATGGACAAGTTGCAATTGGTGCAGAATTTATGACTGTTACCATTGATCTATCAACTTATGTTGACAACTTAGCAGGTTTACAGGTATTAGGTTTTCACATTAATACCGGTGGAGTTGTTATTGACAATCTCAAAGTAAGTGATGATATCTATGGTCACCAAATAAGTCTTTTCACTGATGAACCTGATAAATAAAAACTAAACATATGATGATTTCTCCTCTTCGCTTTGAAGAGGAGAAATCTAATGTTTTTATTGCATAAGCGATGTACAATAAAAACATTAGGAGAGAAAAATGAAAAAATATATAGCATTTTGGATGATTATGATATTGCTTATAGCGATCACAGCATGTAAGACAAATCAAAAAATAGAAGTTGTTATCGGTATGTGGCCAGAATCAGCTAATACAGATGATATTGCAATGTTCAATACATGGAAAGAGCGATTTGAAGCTGATTACCCCGAATATGAAATCAAAGGAGAAGCTTTTACTTATTCGGTAGAAGCCTTTTATGCACGAGCTAACTCAAAGACACTTCCCACCGTTTTTCAAACATGGTTTACTGAACCTCAAATGATTGTTTCAGGGGGGCATGCGAAAGACATTACAGAGATTATTAATCATATGGGTTGGTTTGACAAAATGGATCCTGAATTAAGAGAATATCTCACTTTTGATCAAAAACTCTATGGCATACCAAGAGATGGATATGGATTAGGTATCATCGTCAATCTACAAGTTTTTGCAGATGCAGGTCTTGTTAGTGATTTAGATGATGATGGTATTTACGACATTGTCAATCCGGATAATCCATCTGAAAAATTTTATCCTGTCACCATGGAAGAACTCTATCAATATGCAGAAACGATCAAGGAAAATACAGGAATTGATGGACTCATTATTCTCAATGTTGACAAAAATGGTGGTTGGCAATACTCAAACTATGCGTGGGCATTTGGTGCTGAACTTCAAGTGATTGGAGATGACCAAAAGGTACATGCTAATTTAAACTCATCCGAAGCTGTTCAAGCAATGAACTATCTCAAACAGTTTTATGATAATGATTTGGTTCCAATTGGCAACATGAATTACTCCGAATGGGCTACACGACTTGGTAATGGACAAATCGCCATGGCAATCGCAGGAAATGATGTCATTTCTAATGTCATTACTCAAGGAGGAATGAACCGAAACGACATCGCATTCATTCCAATACCTGAAGGTCCAGGTGGTCAATACACCCTATTTGGGGGCACACCGTATATGTTTAGTGCCTACGATACAGATGAAGCAGTTGAAGGAGCCATTAAGTTTTTAGAGTACATGGGACGTTCTCCTGAAATCAGTGAGGTCGCACAAATGGCTATGCGTGAAGGCCTACAGACAGCTACACGTAAAAACATGCTCATATTACCCGAGGTAAGACCTTGGGTTAATTCAGATTACACTGAACTCATTGAAACGCTCAATGCTCAATATGTGAATGTATCTGCATTTCATAATTTTCAAGATTTCTATGATCAATTACCAGAGACGAGAAGAAGAGAAGAACCTTATTATACACAGTATATGTATGAACTTCTTGATCAAGTGGTAGTGAGTCTTAAAAATCCAGGTTTTGATGTTCAATCATCCTTGAATTCAAAGCAAGAACTCTTTGAATCATACTTAAGAGAGCAATTAGATTGATATGATAGAAAACACTTATCTCAAGCCAAAAAAAGTTAATCACCAATCACTGAAGCGACAATTATTAGCTTGGGGTATTGCTATTCCATCGCTCGTTTTATTCGTGTTTTTTATATGGGGTCCGTTGATTCAAAACATTATTTACTCGTTTGCCAAGACGAGTAACTTTGATATTGTTGGATTCAATGGATTCACAAACTACATTTCTGTTTTTAATGATCCACGCTTTGCACAAGCCCTTAACAACACCTTGTTATATGTCATATATTCGCTTCTTATCGGCTTTATTATACCGATTATACTGGCTTTATTAATCAGTGAAGTTATAAGAACAAAGAGTTTATTTAAAGTTGGATTTTATATTCCTAATATCGTTCCAGCTATCGCAGTTATTCTGACCTGGAAAATTATGATGGATGCAAATGATTACGGTTTTTTCAACGTGATATTGTCTAAACTTGGTTTACCAACATCTCATTGGATTTCCAATGACCAGTTATCCATCCCACTGATTATTATGACACTTACGTGGAAATCTGCTGGATCGACGATGCTCATCTATCTAGCAACGGTTCAATCCATTGATAATGCATTATATGAAGCAGCACGCATCAAGGGGTTATCGATTTGGAAACGATTAAAATATATAACGATTCCGGCACTTTTACCAAATATCAAACTATTATTAATCATCCAGATTATATCCATTTTTCAGATTTTTTATGAACCAATGATCTTTATGGGGCAAACCAATGATTCTGCCAACACGCTTGGACTATTGATCTATAAACTCATCTATACGACACAAGATACCGGACAAGCAGCTGCTTTAGGTGTCATCACGATGATCATTTTGCTCGGTTTTACGTATGTTTACTTGTATTTTGATCAGAAAACGAATCGAGATAACAAACTAGCAAAACCTTATGTCTCTTATCAACAAAGATTTGAAAAAATAGAGAAGAGTAAATCGTTTAGTGTTTATCATATATCTCAGAAATTAAGAGCCTTTAGTAAGCATCTAAAGAACGTCTTTAAACGTTTCATTGATGTGATAGGTATTTCATGGATTATCAAGCAACTTACTCGAGGTTTCACTTGGCTCTTCAATCAAACAAAGCATATAGGCCTTAGAGTCTTTATGAAAAAAAGTGAAGGAATCTTCACCTATTCAGATTATAAAAAGCCATCAAGACGTCTAGGTTATTACATCATGTATGCTCTTTTAACCATAGGGCTCTTGCTTGTTCTCATGCCTTTTATTTGGCTTTTCTTTACATCATTTAAGGACAGTAATGAACTGTTGCAATTACCACAAAACTATCAGTTTCTTCCTCGCACATTCGATTTTAATAAATATATCTTAGTTGTTCAAAAGACACAGATCATGCAAAATGTTTATAATTCGTTATTTATTTCCATAGGTGCAGCTGTATGTGCAGTCTTATTTAATGGGTTATTGGCTTATGTTGTCTCAATACTCAAACCTAAAGGTAGTCGCATTATCTTTTATCTCATCTTAAGTTCAATGCTGATACCTTCAGCAGTTGCCTTGGTTCCACTCTATAAAAACATTACGAGCATTTATCAAGTGATATCTTCCATAACGGGTATGTCACTACGTCAAGTACAGTCAACCTTTGTCACACTCATGCCCTTTTGGTTTATTGCAGGAGCATCGCCTTTTAATTTCTTACTCTTTAAGACGCATTTTGATCATTTGCCTAAAGATTTATTTGAAGTAGCAGAAATTGAAGGAGCTACCAAACTACAGATGTTTTTCAAAATCATTGTTCCTCTTTCAGTTCCTGTCATGATGGTCGTTGCTATCTTTAGTGTTACCGGTGCTTGGAATGATTTCCTACTGCCGTTTATCATGATCAATAATCAAGATTATTGGACAGTGATGATTAAACTGTTTAGAGTGAATGCCGAAATGTTTACCTACAATATGACGCTTGATCAATTTTTAAGCCTCCTATTGTTCACAATGATTCCACCTGTTATTATCTTCTTCATCTTTCAAAAGAGAATTACATCAAATGTTGCAACAACAGGTATTAAGTAAAAGGAGCATTCATGAGTCACATTTCATTACAACATGTGTATAAATCCTTTCAAAAGGGAATCTATGTCATCAATGATATATCTTTAGAGATATTTGAAGATGAGTTTTTGGTGTTGGTTGGACCTTCTGGATCAGGTAAAACAACGACATTACGGATGATTGCTGGTCTAGAGGAATTAACACAGGGTGAGTTATATATGAATGATCAACTCAAAAATGATGAGGATCCATCGACGAGACAGCTCAGTTTTGTATTTCAAAATTATGCGCTTTTACCACAGTTTACGGTGTATCAAAATATCGCGTTTGGGTTGCTCAATCACCGCTTAACCAAATTAGATGCACAAAAAAGGGTAGAAGATGTCGCACGTAAGTTATCACTCTATGAAAAATTAGGTAGTTATCCGATGCAGTTATCAGGCGGTCAACGCCAAAGAGTAGCTTTGGCAAGAGCACTTGTTGATAACGAAAAGTTAATCCTTTTTGATGAACCTCTTTCCAATTTAGATGCTGTACTTCGTACCCAGATGAGAAGTGAACTCATTCGCATTCAAAAAGCATTTAATATGACATGCATTTATGTCACTCATGACCAAATAGAAGCGATGGCAATGGCAACCAGAATGGTATTAATGATGGAAGGTAAGATTATACAGGTAGGAACACCTTATCAGATGTATCATCAACCCGTTCATCTCGATGTAGCAACCTTCATTGGTTCTCCAGAAACGAATGTGTTTGAGGTTAGTTATCTGGATCATCAACTGATTTTTGATGGAAAACCGATGGTTTTTTCTGATGATTCGCTCATGTGTTTCAAAAAGAATCAATTAAGCCAAGGATATATAACCATTCGGCCACATGATATTAAGGTAGAGTTAGTTAAATCTTCAAAAACAATAACAGGAAAACCGACGATTGTTGAGCATTTTGGATCCAACAAACTCATCCATATTGAATATCAGCATCATATCATTCGAGTACTAGTAGATAAATCATACGAAATAAAAGACGAAATCTATTTGGATCTAAGCGGTACATCCTTTGTTTTTGATCGAGATAAAAACCGCGTAACTACAGACAAAAAAGATAGGGTTACATTCAGTCAAGAACCCAAAGATATGAAAATGAAGCAAGTGATAAGAGAACTTATAAACTATGGATATACCATTAGTTATGATGCTTCAAAACCCGATATTCTATGTGATAAGATAGGTGAATATGTTCTTCAAACCGAAAAGGATAACATTCACTTTAATCAACCCGAGGATTTACTAACACACTTTCATTACATTAAACAAAGATCATCTTTAGATAAGGAGATTCTATGGCAAAAATAGCACAGAGATATTTACAAGTTGATCCATGGAAATTAAAGGAAGTTGGTTTTCATCAAGACCAAGCGATGGTTTCTGAATCGCTGTTTTCACTTTCCAATGAATATATGGGATTTAGAGGGTATTTTGATGAAGGATACCCAGGACAGACACTCATCGGAAGTTATTTTAATGGTATTTATGAAATTCCTGCCAACATCAATCGTAGTCATTATAAAGGAATCTCTGATAAACTACATTACATGGTCAATGCAACCAATGTCTTTTATACACGCATTTATATCAATGGTAGTTTGTATATATTTAATCCCAATGAAGTAACAAACTATGAGCGAACACTCGATTTCAAAACAGGAGAATCAGTGCGTTCATATCGCGTTAACCATCTCTTTGAAATTACGTTTAAACGTATCCTAAGTATGACAACATATGAAGTTGCCCATCAAATGATTCATATTAAACCGTTAACTGATATCGATCAAATGCAAGTAGATATTGGACTCGATTTAAATGTCGACCATTGGGGAAAACCAGGATATTGGCAAGTAACGGATATAGGTGAACGCTATCTTTTAGGAAAAACAACGACAGATCAATTCGTATACACCAAGTATCAACTCAAGATAAATCAAGATAGTCTATCTGACTTTAAGTTTGATAAAAAAACAAGTGTTGAGACATTAACATTTAGTCATCCGAAAGAATTGACGATTGAAAAATCCATTGCGTCTGTGGTGGATAGAGATAACAAGTATTTATCTCATCAATTAGAAGAACAGGCGAACGCTTTATTAAAACAAGTATCTTATGAACAGACACTTAAAACCAATAAACAATTTTATCAAGATTACTTTGATCAAAACGATATCATCATTGAAAATGATGCTTATAATCAACAAGGTATCAGATACTGTTTATTTCAGTTGGTCAATACCTATCAAGGTGTATCAGAAAAAAACAATATTGGAGCAAAAGGTTTAACAGGAGAAGCCTATTCAGGACACGCGTTTTGGGATTCAGAGACGTATTGTCTACCCGTTTATCTCTTTACCAACCCTAAAGCTGCTAGAAATCTACTTATGTTTAGATACAACACGCTTGAAAAAGCAAGAAAAAGAGCAATAGAACTCGATTGTAGAGGTGCTTGTTATCCTATTGCTACACTTAACGGTGATGAAGCTTGTGACTTGTGGCAACACGCATCCCTACAGTTTCAACCAACAAGCGGTGTCGCGTATGCAATATGGCATTATGTTAAAAATACAGAAGACGAAGATTTTCTCTTCAAATATGGGTTTGAGATGTTAGTTGAGATTGCACGCTTTTTCTCATCTAGAGGACAATATAATCATGACCAAACAAAATTTGGATATTATGGTGTCATGGGCCCCGATGAGTTTCAAATGATGGTGAATCACAACGCATATACCAACCTCATGGCGAAAGCTTCGATGAGCTATATGATCGAGGTTTATGAGACAAACAAGGATCACGTAGATGTGAAAGAGATTATCAGTAGATTGCAACTTAAACAAGAAGAGATCAATTTGATGAAAGAGCAATGTCAAAAGATGCATATCCCTTATGATGAAGAAACAAAAATCTATGAACAACATCAAGGATTTCACGACTTACCACACATTGACATTCATCAAATCCCTGTTTCTGAGTTTCCTCTTTATGCACACTGGAGTTATGATCGCATCTATCGAAACGATATGATCAAACAACCCGATGTTCTCATGTTTATGTTTTTATTCAATCAATCGTTTGACTTAAAGACAAAGAAAGCAAACTATGATTACTATGAACCAAAGACCATTCACGAATCATCGCTTTCACCTTCAATACACTCTATTTTAGCTGCAGAATTAGGTTATAAGAAACAAGCGCTTGATTTTTTTGGATTTGCTACAAGAATGGATATTGATGACTACAATAGAAACACAAAAGAAGGACTTCATCTCACGTCGATTGCAGCAGCGTGGGTCAATATCGTCTATGGTTTTGGTGGTCTTAGAAGTGATGGAGATATCTTAAAACTTGCTCCGATATGTCCGGATACATGGAAGTCATATCAATTCAATATTCATTACTTTGATGTAGATATCAAGGTTCATGTTGAACAGCACCAAATCAGTCTTTACTTAAACAAGGATTTGAAAAAACCGATGAGAATTTATAACGATATTTATCATTTAGAAAAAGGATGTACTGTGATTCCATATGTGGAAGGTTAGTGTAAATACATTTGATCCCAATAGAATAACACATTACGGTAATCAATTTTTGATTGGTCATCTTAAGATAGGTGTACGTGGCACCTTAGATGAATTTGAAGCTGAACAAAAGGTTGGCATCAACCTTCCTTTTGTTTATGATCAAGTTTCATCAGGTTGGAGAGAACCGGTTAATGGCTTTAATCCGCTCTTTACATCGTTACTCATCAACGGTGAAGAAGCTCATATGTTACATACCCCTGTGATAAGTCATGTACAAGAACTTGATATGAAAAAAGCTATGATGACACGAACAACCATCTTTCAAGTGCAAGATATACAAGTGACATTAACATCGGAGAGATTTGTGTCAGCAAACGATGAACGTGTCATCCTTGGTCGCTATCAAATCACCTTAAACAAAAATGCAACAATACAAATTCATACGGGAGTTGATGCACAGATTTGGGACATCTATGGACCCCATATCAAGGATAAAAAATTTAAGTCTGGTGACTATCTTTATGTATCTGGTTTAACAATAGAAAACGAACACCAGATTACCTGTATCAAAAAGGTTATGACCGATGTAAATGATACGCTTAGTGATAGCATCAAAGATGATAAAGTTTTGAAACATATAATCATTCATGGCCAAAAAGATGTATGTTACCACTTTGATCAATATGCTATCATCGGTGTTGATCAATCAGATGAAAGTTTAATGATGAAGTTAAATGAAATTATCCATAGGGGATATGAAAATAAACGATTAGAGCATCAACATATTTGGGAGAATAAGTGGAAAATGGCAGATGTTGTGATTGAAGGTGATGAACAGGCACAATTAGCCATACGTTATTCGATTTATCATTTGCTCATACTATCTCCACATATGTATGACGTAGCTTCGATACCGGCACGAGGTATTTCGGGACAAACTTACAAAGGTGCTATATTTTGGGATACCGAAATTTTTATGTTACCTTTTTTCTTAAATAGCGATACAAAGAGTGCAAAAAAGATCATCCAATATCGTATCAATGCATTGAAAGGTGCAAAAGAGAAAGCAGAATCCTATGGATTTAAAGGTGCTTTTTATGCTTGGGAATCTCAAGAAGACGGCTATGATGCATGTACCGACTATAACGTTATCGATGTGTTTAGTAATCGACCCATTCGAACATACTTCAAAGATAAACAGATCCATATTTCAGGAGATATTGTTTATGCCATTAAATCGTATATTGAAAGAACACATGACTTTGAAATATTAAAAGAAGGCGCACTCGAAGTCATCATTGAGGTTGCACGCTTTTACCTCGATTATGGAAAATATCATATCACGAAAGATCAATTTGAAATATGGGATGTCATGGGACCTGATGAATATCATGAGCGGGTACATAACAATGCATTTACCAATCGACTTGTTAAAATGGTTTTTGATTACATTTTATACTTAAGGGATTATTATATAAATCAAAAAGATAGTTTTTTTGAACAAGCAGTCACCAGATATAACTTTGACAAGGAACTCTTACTGATTGAGTCGCTTGCACCTAAAGTTTATCTAAAAAAACCAAATTCAAATCACCTAATCGAACAGTTTGATGGCTACTTTCAGTTAAAAAATGTTGAACTCAAATACTTGCTCAATCAAAGAATTCATCAAAATGAATATCTCGGTGGATCTGGATTAGCTGGTGATACACAGATTATTAAACAAGCGGATGTTATAGCCATGATGTATTTGTTTAGAAGTGATTATCAAATAAAAATTATGGAAGAAAATTGGCAATATTACGAACCAAGAACAGAACATGGTTCATCCCTGTCTTCAAGCATGTATGCACTCGTTTCCTGTCTTATAGGAAAACCAAATTATGCATATCCTCTTTTTATGAAATCAGCAACAATTGATATGACTGGACTCTCTAAAGAATATACAGGAAACACCTATATTGGGGGAACACATCCTGCAGCATCTGGTGGAGCATACATGACAGCAATCTATGGTTTTGCAGGACTTTCATTTGAAAAAGGAATTCAGGTTAACCCACAACTTCCTTCTTCGATCAATCAGATCAAATTCCATATATTGCATCATGGTAAAAAGTATAAAATATCGGTGTCTAAAAATCAATCGACTATCGAGGAGGTTCAACTATGATAAAAGCAGTTATATTTGATTTGGATGGTGTTATCGTCAATACGGATGAACTGCACTACAAGGCGTGGAAAAAAATGGCTGATACTGAAAACATTTCATTCGATCAGACAATCAATCATCGCTTAAGAGGTGTATCACGAATGGAATCTCTAGATATTATTTTAGAGAAATCATCGAAAACATATAGTAGACAAGAAAAAGATGCTCTTGCAACGTTCAAAAATAATGTCTATGTTGAACTACTCAAAGGCTTGAGCAGTAAAGATATACTGGATGGTGTAGTTGAGGTGATTCAAGCATTAAAGAGCAAAAACATCAAGGTGGCCATTGGTTCATCATCTAAAAATACACCACTTATTTTAGAATACATTGGTATCAAACATCTCTTTGATGCTGTTGCTGATGGTAACCAGGTTATCTATTCAAAACCAGCCCCTGATGTCTTTCTTAAAGCAGCAGATATGCTAAAGATTGAGCCTACCTCATGTGCTGTTGTTGAAGACGCTATCGCTGGTATTGAAGCAGCCAAAAGAGCTAATATGCTCGCTATTGCAGTATCTGAAGCAAGAAAATCACCACGAGCAGATTATCGTTTTGACGATATAAAACAAATATTGACAATCATATAGTGTATAATTAGATTAAGAAAATTGTGGTGAATCGTATGACAAAGAAAACGAATATTGCTGAAATTGCACGAATCGCTGGTGTTTCAACAGCGACTGTATCCTATGTCATCAACGACATTGGTAAAGTTTCAGAAAAAACAAAAGCAAGAGTTCGACAAATTATGGCTGATCTCGATTATATACCTAGTATTAACGCGAGATCTTTAACCATGGGACAAACCAAGCTTATTGGTGTCACACTTCCTCTTATTGCCCCATCTGATACAACAGGGACCTTATTAGAAACCAATCCCTTTTTTGCTGAGTATTTAGGAGAAATACACAAAGTGATTTCTTCCTATGGATATGATATTTTACTATCTGGTATTCAGGTTAAAGGGAAGTATAAAAACTGGATTAAAAGTCGGGGACTCGATGGCATCATATTACTGGGATCCTACCCACCAGATATTTATGAAGAAGTAAAAACACTTAACATACCCACTGTATTAACAGACGTCTATGAATCCTATTCTAATGATTTTCATTCCGTCAATACGGATGATGCTGAAGGATCATATTTAGCAACTAAGCACTTGATATCCTTAGGACACAAAAAGATTGGTTTCGTAGGCGGCTCTATCAAGGAATCACCTATCCATAATAATCGATATGTAGGTTATGGGAAGGCAATGCTGGAAGCAAACCTTAAGATCAATAATGATTACGTTTTTGAAACACTCACTACATTTGAAGGTGGCGTCAATCTAGCTGAACGATTAATGAAGGAAAAACTTGATTTGACCGCACTCTTTGTCGATGCAGATATCGTCGCTTTAGGCATGATGAAAGCTTGTCAAGATTCAGGGAAAAAAATACCTAATGAATTATCGATTGTTGGATTTGATGATATTCAAGCAGCATCGTTTACATCTCCTGGTTTGACAACTATCAGACAGTTTATATCTAAGAAAGGTGAAATCGCAGCTAATTTGATCATGAAAGATATTTTAGCAAACACACGAACTACTGAATCAAAAATGGTTAAGTCAAAACTCATTATTCGAGGAAGCACTCAACCACTAACTCAAAAATAGAATAAAAAGCAATCCTAACCTCTCAGTTGGGATTTTATTTTAATAAAGGGATTTACCAGTCAATCGTTTATGATATAATGAAGATAATATAACATTCGAGTAGGGGGATTTACTGTGAAAAAATGGATCATACTAGGCATCATCATATGCATTGTTATTGCTGCTAATTTATTTCCAATCTATCGGTTGAATGATATTGATAACGAAGATGTAAATCAAAGTTTATCCTATGTATCAAACGAGATAAATCAACAGAGATTTAAAGCATACGACTACAAAAATCTAGAGGACAATCGAACGCTTGTCTCTTATCATAACGATAACCTGAAGTGTTATTTGATCAATGAACCCTGCGGTGATTGGTACGAAAATGCAAGATCTCTAGTCGTTATGTATGACGAGAATAAACAACCACTTTGGACATTAGGTGGAAATGATTTTGATGAACCCAGTATTGTATTTTCAAACGAACATATAACCATCCATGCAGTTGATGAACTCAGCGATAAAACGGTTGTTGCATTTGGAAGAAGTGTTAATCTTTCAACAAAAATTCTTCGCGATATCTTGCTATTTATTGATGAGGATGGCAATCCTTATGAAATTCAGTATTTAAACTTACTGAACTACACATTTAATAAACTTTCTTATTATATCACATTAGATGTTGTCAATACAGGCAATCAAGGCTTTACCATAAAATTAAGTGATGCGACACAAGGCTCTATCGTTATTCACTTCAATGAAGACAAAGAAGAAGAATGGCATGTCATCATCAGAGATATCTTGGGACCAGAAAGTCTAGAGTCCTTTTATGAAACACTTTACTTCACAGACGGATTTCACTATGTTATGAGCAATGGTAATCTCTACACCTATGATTTAAATGGAGATCTTTTATGGCATAAAATATTTGTTGAGACACCTACGAGTTTTTATGTCAACGAAGATCAAGAAGTATTTATATCAGGGATGTTTAGACGAAAGATTTCATATCTAAAAAATCCATTTGATCTTGGACAAACATCGATTACTTACCTTACGTCCTACAAGATAAGTGGTTTTTCAGGCAATGTCCTATGGAAAAATCGTTATGGTTATGAATCCACTGAAAAACATCGATTTTACGGAAGATATACTTGGGAAGATGATTTGAAGAATCGCTATCAACTCGTAGAGTCAAATATCTTAGATGATGCATATCAAGTATTGTTATTGAAATGGAATGCAAAAGGAAAATTTGTTGGATCTGATGTTTTTGCTGGTGATTATTCCTATGATGATTCTACGATCATCAGACAGTTTGATAAAAAAGAGATTCTAAGCGATGACGATCATTTATTCATTTCATCACCTATCCTATCCAAACGCGCAACCATTGACTTAAATGAAGTCGCTTTTGACGATTCTATGCCTATTTCATATTCTGCAGAAGCTGTTGGCTTTGTCATGACTTTTCGAATGATCTTCAATAGACTCGTAGTAGCCAGTATCATCGTCGTTACGACATTCATATTGGCTAAACTATATTTTAGAAAAGAAAAACCTATCGACTATACAGAATAGTAAATGTCATATAATGAAGTTATTTTGAATAGTTATTCTATTGTAAAAATTCTCAAAGTACCACTATCCTTTTAAGATGAATGGTTGATTACACCTGTGAAAGAGATAAACCTCTTTAGGAGTAACTCTACGGTTATTTGATTTATTCTAGGATTATATTATCCGAATTACTTACATTGATTCGATCATTAAATAGAAATTATGATAAATAAAAACTGTGACATATGCTGTCACTTTTTTTATAATCATTGATAAAACAACCTAAGTTATTAAACATTTTCATGTATAATGATAAGTACATAAGGGGGTTATCCAATGAACAAGAAACAG
>JAVEVJ010000009.1:19489-30434 GCA_034005105.1 Acholeplasmataceae bacterium
TTTGTTTTAACTCCCGTATTCATGTTTTATTTGATTAAGGAAAAAGAGTATATTTTTACCAATCTTGCAAAAGTATTTCCTAAAAAGATGAGAACACACGCTATTGAACTCGGTAAGCGAAGTGATACTGTTATTAGAAACTACTTTAAGGGACAAGGATTGATGATGCTTATTATCTTTCTTTATTTTGCAATCACATTAAGCATATTGTCCTTATTTATTCCAAGATTCCCCGTCTACTATGCGTTAATCTTTGCAACACTCATGGGACTTTTTAACATCATACCCTATCTTGGTGCATGGCTCGGGGTTATGGCTCCTCTCGTGTTCTTGTTTACCAATCATCTCGAATTTCAATTAACTGATACAGGTAATATCTATCTTGTTGGTATGATTGTAGTGATCGTTTTACAACTTGTTGAACAGGTTCTAGAAAGCAGCGTGATTCAACCTAACGTTTTAGGTAAACAAGTACATATTCATCCTCTAGCTGTACTATCTGCTTTACTCTTTTTTGGAGGAATCTTTGGTTTTGCAGGTGTATTACTTGCTGTTCCCTTGACGGGTACAATGAAAGCATCAATTGATTATTTTTCTGAGCTCAATGATAAAGAAGATGAAAATGATCAAATTAAAAAGAAGAAAAATACACCAAAGTCTAAAGATCAGATGGAAGCAGATCATACATAATTAGACAGATGCTTGTTTTATTTAATTTAGTGTATCGAAGACATGGACAACGCACACGAATCGTGTATAATAATATATGCATGCGGTCGTGGCGAAACTGGCAGACGCGCTGTCTTCAGGCGGCAGTTCTTAGGAGTGAGGGTTCGAATCCCTTCGACCGCACCAAAATTGACTTGAAAGACTCCGATGTGAGTCTTTTTTTGTTGTATTGCTTGAAATACGGTGCATAAAATGGTATAATATGCACTGTAAAAGGAGGATATATCATGAGATTCTTTGATTATTCATTTCTCAAGGATAAACCTATACCAGCACACACCGTTAATCTCCTAACCACAGTAGAAAAACTGACAATCGACAGAAGAACATTGATAGATTCATACCCCAAACTTTTTGAAGAATTAACTAAGATAGCCATTGTTCAATCAATCATCTCTTCTAATGCGATTGAAGGTATCGTAACAACTGATGAGAGAATTAAGGATCTACTAAACGGATCTGTTTCTCCGATAAATCATAATGAAAATGAAATTTTAGGCTATAAGGATGTTATAGACCTCATTCATCATAATTACGATGAGTATGATTTTACAGAAGAACAAATTCTTGCTTTTCATCAATTGTTATTATCATATGAACGTCCTTCATATGCTGGAAAGTATAAAACCTCTGATAATGTTATTCTTGAGATATCAAAAAATGGAACGAGAAGTATTCGTTTTAAACCAACACCAGCCAAAGAAACACAAGCCGCAATGGAACAAATGATTTTAGCTTTTATGGATGCTAGAGATGATTCTAACATCAATCAATTACTTCTCATTCCATGTGTCATTTTGGATTTTTTATCCATACATCCTTTTTCAGACGGGAATGGTAGAATGAGTAGACTACTCAGCTTATTATTGCTCTATAAAAATGGTTTTAGCATTGGAAGATACATCTCATTTGAAAACCAAATTAACTTAAATAAAAAGGAATATTATCAGTCGCTAAAACTATCTTCAGAAAACTGGAGTAATAGTGCGAATGATTATTATCCGTTCATCAATCATTTTCTTGTTACATTAATTCGCTGTTATAATGAACTAGACAAACGAGTAAGTATTCTTTCATCGAAGGTTACAAATAAGAAAGAACGTATAAAAATAACCATTGAAAAGAGTTTGGTACCATTAAGTCGCAAAGAATTAATGGAATTATGGCCTGATATTGCTGTCGATACAATTAAGAAAGTACTCATTGAACTTCAAAACGAAGGTACTATCCAAAAGATTGGTAACTTTAAGAACGCAAAATATAAAAGATTATGAAAAAAATACGGTGCATAAAAACATACAAATTGCACTGTAAAAGAGGTGTTTATGATCATAATAAGAGATATGGTTGAGAAAGATTACGAGCAAAAAGGGTATATACATTTTAGAAGCTGGATTGAAACATATAAAGGACTCATGGATTCAGGGTATTTAGAAAAGCATTCGCTTGAACGTTGTATAAATATCGCTAAAAATATCCTGAAAACACAATAGTTGCTGAATATAAAAACGAAATCGTAGGTTTCGCTGCATATAATAAGTCGAGTGATTCTGATGGCGATCGAGGAGAACTATACGCCATTTACGTCTTAAAAGATTATCATAAGCTTGGTATCGGAAAAGCATTAATGGATGAATGCATCAAAAGATTGGTTACATATGAATACATCAGTGTATGGGTGTTACATAACAATCTAGCAGCAATTCTTTGGTATGAACATTATGGATTTAAGATGGATGGGAAATCAAAATCTGTATCAGTTATGGATGATTATCAATTAGATGAACTCAGAATGACCTTAAGAATGAAGTCCATTTAAATTCAGTATTGAATTATATTATGTGGAAGTTATGGTCAATAGGACGCTTTTAAGTGTTTTCTTCAAAAAGTGCGTGATTATTGGTTCTCTTAAGATACCAGATTAAACATGATGTGCTTGATACTCTTGATATCAGGCATTTTATTTTGAGCAGAATTTCTTATTGTTAATAATCCTCCAAACTTATTGATTCAACTTTAAAAGTGTATTATAATATAGATAAACATCAATATAGATAAATATCTATAAAGGAGACGATTATGAATAATAATTATGCACAACTGTTTAAAGCTTTAAGTGATGAAAACAGATTGATTATTTTAGAAAAACTTATTGAAGGTCAGACGTGTGGCTGCACACTTATTGATAGCTTATCCATATCGCAACCCACCATGTCTTATCATTTAAATATACTTGCTCAATCTGGATTGACATCAACCAAACGAGATGGTACATGGAAGAAACATTATGTCAATATCGAGTTGATTGATCAACTCATCGTATATTTGCAAAATTTAAAAAATCCAACCCATACGTGTCATGTAAAGGAATAAATCATGTGGAGCTGGCTAAATGATCAATTACTTAAAATGTTATGGCTTAAAGATTTCATTCAGTGGTTTTTTCGTGATGTCCTTGGTTTAGTAGAAGATACGTTAATCTATAACAGTCTTACCTTCTTTGCGTATGATGTCATAAAGATTTTTATATTACTAGCAATTCTTATTTTCATTGCTTCCTATATTCAGTCTTATTTCACACCAGAAAGAACACAAAGAATACTCGGGAAACTAAAAGGAATTTGGGCAAATGTGATTGGTGCGTTATTAGGCACTGTCACTCCCTTTTGTTCCTGTTCATCCATACCAATATTTATTGGATTTACTAAAGCAGGTTTACCCATCGGTGTGACATTTTCATTTCTAATTTCATCACCTCTTGTTGATTTAGCATCCGTCTTGCTTTTAGCAACCATCTTTGGATGGAAAGTAGCACTTGCCTATGTTGTTGTTGGATTAGTGATTGCTGTGATTGGTGGAACACTGATTAGTTTATTTCATATGGAAGATCAAGTTGCATCATTTGTCATGGAGAGAAATACAACTCAATCGATTGAATTAGAAGACAATTCGTTTACGCTAACAACGAAAGAAAGACTTAAATATGCGTGGCAGCAGGTTATAACCATCATTCGTAAAGTGTGGTTATACATATTGATTGGTGTTGGTATTGGTGCATTTATTCATGGATTTATTCCACAAAGTTTTATTGAAACGCTTTTAGGTAGTAAAAATCCCTTTTCTGTCCTTCTAGCTACGATTGTGGGTATTCCTATGTATGCAGATATCTTCGGTACACTACCTGTCGCAGAAGCATTAGTACTTAAAGGTGTTAGTATCGGAACTGTTTTAGCCTTTATGATGGCAGTTACAGCATTATCTTTGCCATCCATTATCATGCTCCATAAAGTTATCAAGCGCAAGTTACTTGTCACCTTCATATCAATTGTTAGCATTGGTATTATTGTTATGGGTTATGTCTTTAATATTTTTAGTTACCTTCTCATATGAGATATGTTTTTGATAAAATCGAGAAAAGAGGAAATAGTCATGGAAATCAAAGTCTTAGGGACAGGGTGTGCAAATTGTAAGAGATTACTTGGTAATGTTAATGAATGTATTGATCGACTCAAGATTCAAGCAAATGTTATCTATGTTACAGATTTAATCGAAATTTCAAAAACGGGTATTTTAAGAACACCAGGGTTGATGATCAATGGCAAGATCGTATCTTATGGCAAAGTTAATACCATTGAAGAGATTAGTGAACTTATTTCTCGAAACCAGGATATCAAATGAAAATAAGCAAATTTGAAAAGTACTTAACACTCAATGTACTCATCTGTATGGTCATTGGTGTGCTACTAGGCACATATTTTAATCAGTTACCTACTTTTCTACGCAAGTTTGAAATATCAAGTGTTAATATTCCAATAGGAATACTTATTTGGGTAATGATCTATCCCATGATGCTTAAAATTGATTTCACTTCAATCAGAAATGTGGGTAAAAATCCAAAAGGTCTCTACTTAACATGGATTATTAACTGGCTTATTAAACCATTTACAATGTTTTTGATAGCAAGTTTGTTCTTCTTTGTTATTTTTAAAGCATTAATACCCAATACGCTTGCTAATGATTATTTAGCTGGAGCTGTTTTACTCGGAGCCGCTCCATGTACCGCTATGGTTTTTGTGTGGAGTGGATTATCAAAAGGTAATCCTGCATATACCCTTATTCAAGTAGCAACCAACGATTTGATTATCTTGATATTGTTTGCTCCAATTGTTGGACTATTGCTTGGTGTCAGTGGCATTGTAGTACCATGGAGTACACTCTTCTTATCAGTATTTCTCTTTATTGTTGTACCTTTGGTTGCTGCTGCGCTGACGCGTTATACCATCATTAAGAAAAAGGGATTGGATTATTATCAAAACATATTTATTAATAAATTCAGCAAATGGACAATCTTGGGATTGCTCCTTACATTGATTCTTATTTTTTCTTTGCAAAGCGAATTAATTCTAAATTATCCAGCACATATCTTATTGATTGCGATTCCACTCATACTTCAAACATTTTTAATCTTCTTTATCGCTTACTTTGCAGCCAAAAAGATGAAACTTCAGCACGACATCGCTACCCCAGCAGCTATGATTGGAGCAAGTAATTTCTTTGAATTAGCGGTTGCTGTTGCAATTGCTCTATTTCCACTTAATCCAGGTGTTGCTCTTGCAACTATTGTTGGTGTTTTAGTAGAAGTTCCTATCATGCTCATGTTAGTAAGAATTGCTAAACAAACACATCATTGGTTTCCAGAAGAAGATTTACTAAAAGTTGAAAAATGAAAAGAGCGCATATGTTATAATGAAATAAAAACGAGGTTTAAGCATGAATAAAATTGATCAATTTTGGAATGAGTTTATCACTCATACAGGACGAAGTAAAGAATCAAAATATGTTGCAGTCTTTCATTTTGAGCTATCTGAAAGATTAGCAAATGAGCTATTAGATCTTGTACTTAAAGGACAAAAGAAAGCAACCGCATCCAGTCTCGATTCATTTAAACTTACAGGTGATCCGATACCTAAAAAAGGTGATTTAAACATTATCACCGACTGGGATGGTCATCCGAGATGTGTTGTTGAAACCAAACAAGTAACTATCCTACCCTTTAAGGACATGACCTATGACATATGCAAACGCGAAGGTGAAGACGATAGTCTTGAGTCCTGGAAGCGTGGACACCAAAGATTTTATACAGATGAAGGTAAGGAACTAGGGTATACCTTTACTGAAGATCTGCTCGTGGTTTTTGAAGATTTTGAAGTTATATACAAAAAATAGATCGATGAACTCTCTAAAATTAATAAAGCCATCAATAAAATACATCAAATCTATTTTAGAGTTTAAACGTGAATTCATGAAAAGTGGCGAGACACTTCATGGAGGAGCTGGTTTAACTCAGTTTGATACCGTTGAAGAGTGGTTTTCCTACTTGAATCTGTTATCTAACGCAAAGAGTGTACCTAAAGGCTATGTTCAATCAACTGAATATATCACCGTAAGATCATCAGATGATAGAATGGTGGGTATTGTCAATATAAGACACTACTTAAATGATTATCTACTTAAAGTTGGTGGACACGTCGGTTATTCCATAAGACCTACAGAAAGAAGAAAAGGCTACGCTAAAGAACAATTGGTTTTAGCTTTAGAAAAGTGTCACCAATTAGGTATTAATAAGATACTGATTACCTGCAACAAGGATAATGAAGCTTCACGAAAGACAATCATTGGCGTTGGAGGTATTAAAGAAAACGAAATCGTTGAAGAAGATGGTAATATTGTCGAACGCTATTGGGTTTTGAAGTAATAAGTGCTGATAAGCACTTTTATTTTTGTCATAAAAAATAATGAATAGGTATTGTGTAACAAATAGTACTGTGTTATAATTGGTACATAGGAGGGATACAATGAACGCTCAGTTTAAACGTGGCATCATTGAATTATGTGTGCTATCCGTGCTTGTTGAAAAGGATAGCTATGGATATGAGATTATCAGTAAGCTATCAGCATATATTGATGTGAGTGAAAATACGATATACCCTATTTTAAGAAGACTGACGAGTGAAGACTATTTTAAAACCTACCTCGTCGAATCTCTCGAAGGAGCACCTAGAAAGTATTACCGAATGACTGAAAAGGGATTTATTTATTATTTATCACTAAGAGAAGAATGGGACGCTTTTATTGGAGGTGTCTACCAGATTATAAACCAAGGAGGTAAAAAGAATGAAGACATTTTTAAACGATTTAAAGAACGAATTGATCAAACACAAAGTTGATATGGAAGAAATAGTCGATATTATCCACGATCACCAAGAAATGATTGAACAAGCGATATCTGAAGGTTTATCAGAAGATCAAATACCACTCAGATTTGGACAACCTAAAGAATTAGCTAGAGAACTTGCTGGACAATCAAAGAAAGAAAACGTCAAGATAGAACGAGATGGCTACACTCAGTGGAAAGACATTCAAGTTGAAGGCGAAACGTTAAAGCTTAATATCAGTCTTGTTTCACAAGACGTGATTGTTCAAATATCTGAAGATGATCATATCCACATTTTCTATAAAGGAAAAGATCGAATTGACGATTATCGCTTTTCCTATGAACACGGTGTACTCAAATTAGAAGCTCCTAAGTCAGTTGGTTTCTTATTTATGAGAAGTCGCTCAGATGATATGAGTTTCATCATCGAGATTCCAGAACATCTCAAAGTTGATGAGGTTAAAGTGAATGTTGTAAGTTCAGATCTTGTCTTTAATGCGATTGATTCAGATAATTTTCAACTCAACACAACCTCAGGAGATGTCAATCTGACATCAGCAACATTGGGTTATGTCAAACTTCATACGGTCAGTGGCGACTTAAAAGTCAGCCAATGTCAGGTGGATACAGTAGAAACCTCACAGGTCAGTGGTGATTTATCACTTGAAGATGTCAAGATCAAGAATGTACTCAAAGTACGTACGGTGAGTGGAGATGTCGATTTTGAATCATGTGAAGCTAATGAAGTAGAATTGAGTGCAGTCAGTGGTGATATGAGAGGTAAAGAGTTCTATCCAAAGACCATCACATTCAAATCTGTTTCAGGTGATTTAGATATCAAGAATGAAAAACAAACAGAAATTCACGTCGTTAAAAAATCAACACTATCTGGAGAAATAACGATCAAATCATAAGAAATAGTAAATAATTAAGGTACATGTTCGGCATGTACCTCTTTTTTTGATAAGATAGATGTAGATGGATAAAGAGGTGATGATGTGCAAAATCAAAAGAACAATCCAGAAGATATCGTTGAAGTCATTAACGGAAGAACCATAACGTATAAAGATGATACTCACGCATACTATGTGGATGGTATCCAGGTACCTAGTGTTACCCAAATTGTTTCAGCTATCTTACCATCGCCTTATCAAGGTATTGAAACACAAGTACTTAAGCAAGCTGCAGATCGTGGTATTGCACTTCATAAAGAGATTGAGGATTATGAGATATCAGGAATTGAAGGACAATCGATTGAGTTTCATCATTACAAACAGATGAAAAGACGATATGGTATTCGTCCCTTGCACAATGAAAAACTGATCATTATCGAACGTGATAACCAGGTCATCTGTGCAGGAAGATTGGATATGATTGTTCAATTAGAACAGATGAGTGGTTTAGGGGTAAGTGATATCAAAAGAACCTATCGTATCCATCAAGAGCACTTAAAACTTCAACTGAACCTATATCGTATTGGATATATGCAATCATACCATGAACAAATCGATTTTCTCGTGTGCCTTCATTTGAGAAAGTTTGTCTACGACTTAATCTTTGTTCCTATTGATGAAGCGTATGCATATCAAGCACTCGAACAGTTTTATCAACTTGAAAAGAAATAATCTTTGATGTGAGGAGAGAGCTTATGAACATAAAAAGAACAACACATTACGAAATACCCGATAACAAACCCTTAGATGTTGCTCTAACGAGAACAACACATATGGCTATTGTTGCACATCAAGATGATCTCGAGATTATGGCATATGATGCAATTAGCACATGCTACAAGAGTAAAAAGAAATGTTTTTTTGGTGTGGTCGTTACTGATGGAGCAAAGTCAGCACGCCAAGGTAGATTTGAACACTTAACCGATGAAGAGATGAAAGAAATTCGCAAGAAAGAACAGATTGATGCAGCACATCTAGGCAAATATGGAGCGCTCGCCATGCTAGGTTATCCAAGTGAATCGATGAAAAAAGACCCTTATGAAGCGATCCTAGAGATTAAAGATCTTATCGAACGATCAAAACCAGATGTTATCTACACTCACAATCTTGCGGATAAACACGATACACATATTGCAGTAGCCAATCTTGTTATTAAAGCCATTCGTTTACTAAAGATAAAAGATCGACCTAAAATGCTTTATGGTGTTGAGGTGTGGCGAAGCTTAGATTGGTTAGATGATTATGATAAAATCAAACTTGACACTTCAAAATATCCTCATTTAGCAAAAAAACTCATACAAATTTTCGCATCCCAAGTAGATGGGGGAAAGCGGTATGATCAAGCAACGTTAGGCAGAAGATATGCTAACGCAACCTTTCTATCACCACACGAAGTTGACCAACTATCCTCAGTTCAATATGCCATGGATTTAACACCTTTAATACAAGATGACTCACTCGATTTGAAGACATTCATCAATCAAAAGGTTGATAAGTTTCGTCAGGATGTTAATGAACGGATGGATCGTTTCAAATAAGAGAACAACTTAAAGCACTAAAACTTCCTGATGAATAAGGGAAGTTTTTATTTTAGTCTAAAAGTGGTATTGTTTTGTTTAGAATCTTTAAATTCTTATGCATTCATCACTTTTTCTCTCTTTTATTTCATAAAAATGTAACCGTTTTCTTGACAACTGATGTTTCAACCTATATAATTTAGGTAAACGATAAACTAAAAAATCAAAAAAGTTAAGTAAAAACCAGGAGGATCCCATGAAAATCCGAATACTACTGATGATGTTGCTGCTCACATTAACACTC
The DNA here is from genome assembly GCA_034005105.1 of Acholeplasmataceae bacterium. Taxonomy (GTDB): domain Bacteria; phylum Bacillota_I; class Bacilli_A; order Acholeplasmatales; family Acholeplasmataceae; genus Peloplasma. The sequence goes on from JAVEVJ010000009.1 coordinate 29,207, forward strand.
ATAGCATGTCAAGAGGATGTTGTTATACAGTTGGATGTTCCTTCAAACTTCACTATAGAGAGTTCAACTCTCTCTTTTGACGTTGTTGAAAATGCATCACGTTATCGTATAGAAACATTTGATGTTAACACTGAAGTAACTAAAAAATACTTCGTTACTGAAGACCAGGATTTATCAAAGCTCTTTTTTCCACCAGGAACCTATGAAATCAAGATACAAGCTGTTGGAGATGGAAAAGTATATCTTGATTCAGCGTTCAGTACAGCAATTAGCTATGTTCAAGAAGATCCTTATCAAGTTAGTGAGATTACGGGTGAGTTCCTAACGGATGATATCAAGATTCGCTGGTTTGGTAGAAACGCATATCAAACTGCAACGAATGCGAATTACTTTTATTTCACAGCCAGTGGATTTGAAGTTAAATTTCACGGGACTGAGCTACAAGCAGAACTTTTAACAGAAACCAATCCAGTTGGTAAAGAACCACATCTCGTTCTTCCAGTTGGTAAAGAACCACATCTCGTTCTCTTTATTGATGGTAATAACAACCCTGAAGAAGGAACAGTACTTGTTTTGGATCAAATAAAGAAGACATATACACTTGTCTCAGGTCTTGAGGAAGGTGAACATACTGTTCGTGTTCTTAAACGAAGTGAATCCATTGATTCACTAACCGGATTATCTAAGATTACAACCGATGGTTATTTCATGGATACAGACCCACTGAGAACACGCAAAATCGAAGTGATTGCTGCATCATCATCTGCAGGATTTGGAAATCTTGCAGCAAATACAAACGAATCTAAGTCAACACAAAACTCAGATGGTCTTCGTGCATATGCCTATTTAGCATCACGCATGCTCGATGCAGAAATTAATATCTTCTCAGCATCTGGATGGCCACTCCTAAAGGGACCGTGGACAGGTAGTAATAACATTCCAAGTGCTTATAAATATGTCAATGTATATAGCACTGTTGAATGGAATCATCAACTATATTCACCAGACCTTATCATTATCAACTTAGGAACAAACGACTGGTCTTATATAACAAGTCTTTCCTCAGCAGAAAAGACACAAGCCCTACTCAATTTTGAAAATGCATTTGTTGCGTTCATTGGTGAACTACATTCCATACATCCAAATGCTGCAATTGCTATAGCTTATGGATTGATGAATGAGACGAATATCTATACACCGACCGTAAATGTTTATAATCAAGCAAAAC
>JAVEVJ010000062.1:0-6244 GCA_034005105.1 Acholeplasmataceae bacterium
CAGGAAAAAAAGAAAAACAAAAAGAAAACAAGCCTGAAGCTTAGGACGTGATAGTTTTTGAACGAATTTTTGACAACAGATGAACTGATTCAAGCACTCAATCAGCAAGTCGATAGTCCAGTGATCACACCAAAACATACAAAGCATAAGATAAAACGTATAGGTCGTATCGTCTATTGGATCATCGTAGCACTGCTATCCATTCATCTTATATACACACTTATTCCAATGATTTTTCCTCATCGTGCGGTTAACCTTTTGGGTCAAACAACGATGCTAGCCATACCTAACGATCAAGATTTAACAGATGAATTAAGCGTACAGGTTATCACGGTTAAAACATTTGATTTTGATGATATCGAAATTGGAGATCGTATTGTTGTATATGGTAAATATGGCACCGATCTCTATTGGGTCGAAGAAGTCATCTCCATCGATGATATAGGTCAAAAACTGGAAACAACCTTTGGTTATTTCGTTACAAATACCTATGACAAAAAAGATGTTATTGCTACATTCGTTGGACATACCTCCCTAGCAACAACAGCATCCTATGTAGCATCGACATTCAGAGGTTTTATATCACTACTCGTATCAGAGACACTTCTTATGGGTTTAATCTACTATTATGTCATTCGGAAAAAAACAGCTACCACATGAACCTTTTCGATTAGAAAGGTTCTTTTAATAGGTGAACTATGAAAAACTTAAAGCTAAAGAAAATAGGTAATATCATCTTTTACACATTGACATCTATCCTTTTTGTCTTTGTTATGCTAGAGCTTGTTTTTCCATCTAAAACGATGTCAATCATTGGTTTTAAGGGCTTTGTTGTCGTATCTCCAAGTATGGAACCTATCATTAAGGTCAATGATATGGTGATCGTTACGGAAGCGAAACAAGAGGATTTAGAACCCGGAGACATCATTACCTTTTATACCTATCTTCCAACCAATCAAATAGATGGAGATGGAAATACCATCTATCAAAAAAATGCAGTGACGCATTATCTTGGTGAAATGATTGTTTCTGGAGATGATGTTATCTTAAAAACATATGCCTATGGTAAAGAAGGAGACTACGATACCTGGAGAGATGAAGAGGGGAACCCTACAGATATTACAGGAGAAGACCTTATTGGCAAGGTTGCTTTTAAGATTCCATGGATAGGAACTGTTATCACTTTCTTCATGGTGGTCGTTAGGAACCCAATCTTCCTAGGTCTCATCGCTTTCAATGTCGTTTTAGTCATTATACTCATTAAGTATATTAAAAAAACAAAGGAGTCAAAAGATGACGTGGCAGGATCTCATTAACGAAGAACTCAAAAAACCTTACTTTCAAGAACTCGTAACTTTTCTCAAAAAAGAAGATCAAATCCATAAAGTATTGCCACCAAAAGAAAATAGACTACAATGTTTTAAGTTGACTCCCTATGATGAGGTAAAGGTTGTCATCATTGGACAAGATCCTTATCATAATGTCGGTCAAGCTCATGGTCTATCTTTTAGTGTGGAACAGGGTGTTTATCCACCTTCTCTTAAAAACATTTACCAAGAACTCGTTGATGACATGAAAGTGAGTTATCCTAAGACAGGAAATCTAACTCAATGGGCTAAACAAGGTGTGTTATTACTCAATACTGTTCTCACAGTTGTTCTTCATCAACCGATGAGTCATCAAAAAAAGGGTTGGGAAATATTTACGCTTGAAGTTGTCAAACGACTCAACGAAAAGACTTTACCCATTGTTTTTATACTGTGGGGAGCTCATGCTCAACAATTTATTTCTTATATCGATACACATAAACATTTGATCTTAAAAGCACCGCATCCTTCACCGCTATCAGCTCATCGTGGATTTTTTGGATCCAAACCATTTTCTAAAACGAATCAATTTTTAACGGAGAAGGGAATGCAAGCTATCAATTGGCAACTTTAATCAAGTAAGTATTTTTTGTGCATTTCATCAATTATTAGGTATAATGTAACTACAGAGTAATTAGAAAGCGTTAAGTGTCTAACCATGGGATGTTGGGTTGGAACGAACACGAAAGTGGCGGTTTTCTAATGCGTCCGCTGTAAGCGATTATAGTGGACCTCGATTGAAGGAGGTCTTTTTTCATGAAAAACAACGTTCAGATTCAACGCTTGGTATTAGCCGCTTCACTGACTGCTATCAGTGTGGTCATCGATGTCTTCTTTAAGATGATATTGAACATGCCTAATTTTGGGTTGCCTTTTTATGCGATTCCAATCATTATTGGAGGTATTGTGTTAGGTCCCATCTATGGTGGAATCATAGGTTTTATAGGTGATGGAGTCACCATGATGATGATTGGTGGTGCTTACCTACCTTTCTTCGTGGTTGCACCCATATTATGGGGAGTTCTTCCGGGTATATTTTTACACAAGAAGTTTTCGGTTGTTCAGTTAGCTTGGGTCGTACCTGTAACTTATTTGTGTGCAAGCATGTCAAACACACTTGCGATGTTATTTTACTGGCCAAGAGAAACTACGTTTGCTTGGTTTGTTCTTCGTATGGTTCTTATTCCGTTTAATAGCATTATTATCTATACTTTGGTCAATGATATCCATAAGAAGCTCATTCCCCATTTTGAGCGATTTACACTCACTAAAGATCGTGTTAAGGCGTAAGAATACGCCTTTTCTTTTTCGCATAATTCACTGTTTTTATGTTATCATAAGTATGGTGATAAGATGGTAAAAATCATTGGTGCGGGACTTGCAGGCTCAGAAGCGGCTTGGTATCTCGCCAATCAGGGAATCAAGGTTGAACTCTATGAGATGAGACCTCATAAAATGACACCTGCTCATCAGACAAAGCACTTTGCAGAACTTGTCTGTTCAAATTCTTTGCGTTCGATGGATTTACATAATGCTGTGGGACTTCTAAAAGAAGAGATGAAAGTCCTAGGTTCACTCATTATCGAAGCAGCGCTCTATGCACAAGTACCTGCAGGTTCAAGCTTAGCTGTTGATCGTATGCTTTTTTCCACATTTATCGAGAAACGCATTTTGAATCATCCCTTGATTCAAGTTATTCATGAAGAAGTGAAGGTGCTCGATACCCAACAACCCACGATCATCTGTGCAGGTCCTTTGGCATCGGATGATTTATCAAAGGCTATTCAAACACTTTTTCATAGAGAACAGCTCCATTTTTTTGATGCGATTGCACCGATTATCGATGCAAAATCGATTAACATGGAGATTGCTTATTTGAAGAGTCGCTACGATAAAGGTGAAGCAGCCTACATCAATTGCCCGATGACTGAAAGTGAATATCAAGCATTTTATGATGCTTTAATTCAAGCAAAGAAAGTTGAAATTAAGGGATTTGAACACAACGTGTTTGAAGGCTGCATGCCCTTTGAGGAGATGGCTGAAAGAGGAAGAGACACACTGCTTTATGGACCCATGAAACCTGTGGGTTTAGCGAAAGAAGGAAGTCCTAGACCTTATGCGGTTGTCCAGCTCAGACAAGATGATGCAAGTGCATCCATGTATAATATCGTTGGTTTTCAAACCCATTTAACATGGGATGAACAAAAGCGCATCATACGGATGATTCCAGGACTTGAAAACGCTGAAATTTTACGCTATGGTGTGATGCATCGAAACACGTATTTAGAATCACCCAAATTGCTCAATTCAAGTTATCAATCAACGACCTATCCAAACATCTTTTTTGCAGGTCAAATCAGTGGAGTCGAAGGTTACGTTGAAAGTGCTGCATCAGGATTGAACGCCGCTATTCAACTCACGTCACTTATCAAAAATAATAAACTCAATCCCCTTCCTAGAGAAACGATGATCGGAGCGATGGCTCACTATGTCTCAACAGAAAATGATTCCTTTGTTCCGATGAATGCTAATTGGGGACTCGTACCTGAACTCGATCAAAAACATCGAAAGAAAGATCGTAAAGAAGCCTATGTTAAAAGGGCTAATGAAGCCATGAAAGCGTATTTGGAGGAATCGCCTTGGATTATCTACAAGCATTCAAAGACTATTTGAGCATTGAACGCAATTATGCCGAAAATACCGTGATCAATTACCTTCGAGATGTGAAGGATTTTTCTGACTATATCATCAGAGAAGAGCTTGCAGAAGACCTCTTAGGAGTTAGAAGAGAGCGACTTGCAAGACATTACTTAAGTTACCTTGAAACGAAAGCATACGCACGTAAATCGATTGCTAGAAAGATATCTTCATTGCGCATGTTTTATGAATTTCTCATCAACGAAAAATTAATCGATATCAATGTTTTTCAAACGCTTGAAACACCAAAAATACCCAAGAAACTACCTCAGATTATTCAAGATGATGAAATTGATTTCTTGATGAAATCGATTGATCAAACCAATCCTAGGGGATATAGAAACTATCTTATCTTAGATCTCCTCTTCAGTTGTGGTTTAAGAGCGAGCGAACTCATTGAAATGACGATTCGAGATATTCAACTGGACCGTGAACAAATACTGATTCACGGAAAGGGATCGAAGGATCGCTATGTTCCACTTCATCAAAACTTAATTGATCACTTAAGATATTACCTAACGTATACAAGACCGATTCTTTTATCCAAGGGTCACGAGAGTCAAAACCCTTATGTTTTCATCAACTACAAGGGAACACCTCTAAGTGTTAGAGGTCTTCAATTGATCATCAAAAACATCATCGCAAAATCTGGAGAAACATACAAACTGCACCCTCATATGTTAAGACACGCGTTTGCTACAACGCTACTCAATCATGGTGCAGATCTTCGCGTTGTACAAGAGTTGCTTGGTCATGAGCATTTAAAGAGTACACAAATTTATACGCATGTCTCTAAAGAAGCCATCAAGCAAGTCTACAATCAGACACATCCAAGGATGAAGAAGAAATGATGATTATTCCGCGCATTATAGAAGATGATTTGATCTTTAGTCATAACACTAAAAGACGAGAAACCATTCGCGCAATAATCTTCAACGAACACCGTCAAATCCTCATGGTTTACTCCAAACTCTTTAATGACTATACGTTTCCAGGCGGAGGGAAAAAGCTAAATGAGACAGATGAGGATACCATGAAACGTGAACTAAGTGAAGAGATTGGTGCCATCAATATTCATATGTATGATCTTTTTGGAAGTATTGAAGAGCTTCGATACGGATTAAAAGATAATGGACAAACCTATCTACAAACATCAAGATATTATATCGTTGATGTTTCCCATTTTGGTAAACCCCATCTTGTAGGAAGAGAAAACCTGCATGAGTTATCCATTCAATGGATATCAATCGAAGATGCTATTAAGCATAACTTAGATGCTATGAAAGATGAAAAACATCAACAAAAAGGATTGAAGACAGTTTTGCGTAGAGAAATTCACATGTTAAACACATTAAAGGAGACGAAAATCTATGAGAAAATTTGAAGTTGTTACCGCCTTTGCACACCTCAAACCAGAAATTCCCAAGCGAGCTACACAAGGTTCTGCAGGATACGATTTATCGGCAATTCAAGAGGTCACCATCAAGCCATGGGAGATTGCTTTTGTACCCACAGGTCTCAAAGCTATGATGCAAAAAGATGAGGTTTTACTCATCTATCCAAGATCATCACTTGCTATCAAAAAAGGATTGATGATGTCAAATTCAGTCGGTGTGATCGACCAGGATTATTATGGTAACAAAGAAAATGAAGGTCATATTATGATTCCACTCATCAATATCAAAAGTCATGATGTCACGATAAAAGCAGGTGAACGGATCGCTCAAGGTATCTTCACGAATTTTAACAAAACATCAGATGATGAGATCAAACAAGCGACAAGACAAGGTGGTTTTGGTTCAAGCGGTCACTAAATTGTCAGTAAATCCAATCATTTTTAAGCTTTTCAAGCACATTTTGTCTTGCAAATGATATCTAAATATGTTATATTTAATAAGGCTATGAAAATAAGCATGTATCATGTTTGGTTTACCGAGTGCCTTCGGGTGGTAGATTTTAAGTGATACAGAAGAGAAAACGAAAAGGAGAAATTAACATGGCAGTCGTTTCAATGAAACAATTATTAGAATCAGGCGTACATTTTGGACATGCAACACGTCGTTGGAATCCTAAAATGGCACCCTACATCTTCACTGCAAGAAATGGTATTTATATCATTGACTTGAAAAAAACAGCTGAAGAAATCGAAAAGGCTTATCAAGCACTTTTCAATATCGTAC